>DMHA01000319.1:0-6134 GCA_003449615.1 Flavobacterium sp. | reverse complement strand
TAGCATTTCTAATTTCCAATATTGCAAATGCCCAAGGACTTCTAGGAAAAAAAGAAGTCATTTTTACCAAGCAAGATACACTTCGTGGAAGCATTACTAAGGAAAGAGCTTGGTGGGATTTGAAATACTATCATCTTGACATCAAAGTAAATCCAGCTGATAGCAATATTTCAGGCTCGAATACCATTCGCTACAAAGTTTTGAATTCCAATAACCGGATGCAAATTGATTTACAAGAACCATTGAAAATCAATAAAGTAACACAAGATGGCGTAGAATTAAATTATCAAAGAGAAGGCAATGTATTTTATATTGATTTGGTAGCACCTCAAAATGTTGAAGAAGTAAAAGAGGTAATTGTTTTTTATAGTGGCAAACCTAAAATCGCAGTAAATCCGCCTTGGGATGGAGGAATTGCTTGGAGTAAAGATACCAATGGAAAACCTTTTATCGCTTCGTCTTGTCAAGGATTGGGTGCGAGTGTTTGGTGGCCCAACAAAGATCATATGTACGACGAAGCGGATAATATGCTCATTAGTGTGAATGTTCCCGAAAATTTGACCAATGTTTCAAATGGTCGTTTGCAAAGTGTAATTGATTTGAAAGATGGTACCAGAACTTTCAATTGGGTTGTTTCCAACCCAATTAATAATTATGGAGTGAATATAAACATTGGCGATTATGTTTCTTTCTCGGAAGTTTTTAAAGGCGAAAAAGGCGATTTGGATTGCGATTATTATGTATTACGAGATAATTTAGAAAAAGCAAAAATCCAATTCAAAGATGTTCCAAGAATGTTGAAAGCTTTTGAACATTGGTTTGGACCATATCCATTTTACGAAGACAGTTACAAACTCGTTGAAGCTCCGTATTTAGGGATGGAACACCAAAGCAGCGTCACTTATGGAAACGGTTTTGAAAACGGTTATAGAGGAGGAGATTTGAGCGGAACAGGTTGGGGATTGAAATTCGATTTTATTATTATCCACGAATCGGGACACGAATGGTTTGCCAACAATATTACCTACAAAGACATCGCCGATATGTGGATTCACGAGGGTTTTACCAACTATTCCGAAAGTCTATTTGTGGAATATTATTATGGCAAACAAGCTGGAAACGAGTATGCTAGGGGTTTAAGAAAGAATATCCAAAACGACAAACCAATTATTGGGAAATATAATGTGAACAATGAAGGCTCCAGCGATATGTATTACAAAGGGGCCAATATGTTGCATACGCTACGCCAAATCCTGAATGATGATGAAAAATGGAGATCGATTTTAAGAGGTTTGAACAGCACTTTTTACCATCAAACTGTTACCACCAAACAAATAGAAGATTATTTATGCCAAAAGGTTGGACTTGATTTAACGCCGTTTTTTGACCAATATTTGAGAGATATTAGAATCCCGACTTTCGAGTATAAATTCACGAATAATACATTTTCTTATCGTTGGACAAATTGCGTTTCCGCTTTCAATATGCCTGTAAAAGTAACTTTAAACGGAAAACAACAATGGCTAAAACCTCAAGCAGAATGGACTAATTTGCGACAAAAAACTAAAGATTTGAAAGTGGAAGTGGATAAGGATTTTTATATAAATGTTGTTGAGGGTAAGTTATAGACAAAATAAGTTCTAAAAAGACTAAATTAAGATTTAAAATAAAACTGTAGAAATATTTTATTAAAATGAAGATTTGTCATAAAATTCACGACATTTACAAAAATTAAGATTCATAAAAATGTATAATACTGTCCCAGAACAATTAAGAAAATTAGCAATAGAAAACGTATTTAGTACAAATACTTATAAAAAATGTTGGCAAATTTGGCAACCAGAAATTATAAGACTTTTAGGAAATAATTATACTGAAAATGAAATATTAAATTTAGGAGATCATTTATCTGATATATTCAAATCAACTGGAGGTGGCGGAAGAGGACAGGGAGAATTATCTGCAAGTGGAACAGCTTGGGAATCTTTAGTTTGTTGGTATATTAATCTTTGTACTGTGGGAAGTAGAGTTGTTGCAATTAAAAAAATGAGTATTGTTCCAAAGGCGATACAAGATGCAATAACAGTAAACTATGGAAATTTTGCTTGTAATACTGAATCTGACATTACTATAATTGTGTTTCCTGACTTGCCTGAATATAATACAGATATTAGCCAACTAAATGTTTTAAATAATTTGGGTAATCCGATTCAACCAATCAAAAAAAATATATTCAATTTAGAACTTACGAATCATTTAGCCGAAAGAGATTTTAATCAATTTGAAATCGGAATTATTCAATGCAAAACAAATTGGAATGATAATGCTCAAATTCCGATGTTATGGGATATGATTTATTCAGCTGGAGGTTTTCGTGGAAGAAATATAACAATTGGAAGAAATGGTTATAATATTCAAAATTCACAAAGTTTTAGTTATTCTTTTGTTACTGTTCCTTCAAATCAGAACACAGAATATAAGCCAAATGGAGTTGCAGTAAAAAGAGTTACTAATTTATCTGGCGGAAACTATTGGGGAAATTGTAGTGTCCAAAATGTAGCCAAATCATTAAAAGAAATTTTCACTAACAATTTTCAATCAGGTTCAAGAACTGGATTAAGAACTGATATTCGAACAGCTATTCCAGAATTAGCAGCGAACAATCCATTATCTTATTTTGGACTTTACTGAATATTTTTCAAAATCTCCAAAGCAACTGCTCTAGCCATTAATGGAGGAACTGCATTTCCAACTAATGTAAATTGAGGTACTTCAAATTTACGCTTATCTCCTCCTGTAGAACGTTTTCCTTGAAAAACAAAAGAATCATCAAATGATTGAAGTCTTGCCATTTCACGAACTGTCAAAGCTCTAGGATTTGAGTAATGAATATAATCGTCTGCAATAGTCATAATTGTAGAACTTTGTCCTTCGGGTTTTAAAACTGTATAACTTCTTTTATCTGATTCTAAACCAATTTCTTTAAGATTTGATTTTGCAGCTTCATAATTTCCAGATTTTAGGATAACATCTAATCTTTTAATGACATCTTCATTTTGTTTACTTGTTTTATGATTTTGTAATGGAGCTACTAAATGGGTTAATGTGTTTTGAAGTTCTTCAAAATTTCTAACGTAAAATGGATTTTTAGCATTTACAAATCGACCATTTAGCCTTCCTTTTTTTGACCATTCGGAATAACTTAATCCATTATTTTCATTCGGCTTACCGTCAATATTCCTTTTCTGGATTAAAGCTTTCATTTTTTCAGTTGAACCATTGTATTGTGATTTCAAATCTATTTTTTCATAATTAAATTTTTCATCATCGTTTCCAACAAAATCCAAATCATAAATAGCTTCAAAAACAGTAACTTTTTCACTATGTTTAACGGTAGCCGGAATATCATTTATAAGTTTTTGGTCTTTTCTGCAACCAATAAACAAAACTCTTTCACGATTTTGAGGAACTCCATAGTTTGATGCTAAAGCTACAAAGGGTTGCTCGGTATTATAAAGTCTAATTTTAGATAAAATAGTTTCAAATTCTTTTTCCTTTTTAGCCTTAACTACAAAAGAACTTAATCCTTTTACACATTCATCAAAAGAATAATCAAATATTTCAAGTGAAGTAATAATTTGTTGTACATCAACCAAAAAAGCTGCATTTGGCTTTAAATTATTGAAAGCTGTGTGTATTTTTTCAATGATTGTTTCAGGTTCAATTGAAGTTAAAAACGAATCAAAATCATCTGCAAAAAAATCATTGTCTAAATTAGAAAATGCCTTTTCATTGATAACTCGTTTTCTAATGTATTCTAATTCTTTAACACGCTTCAAAAGATTGAATCCGTGACGAATCGTACTAATATTTTTATCGGTTTTACTGGTTTTGTAATCAACAATTTTCGGAGTTAAAAGCCTAAATTTATTCTCCAAATTATTGATATAGCTGTTTTTTAGCGCGTCTAATTCTTTGTCAGTGGCTTTTTCAAATTGCAAACGTAAATTATAACACTCCAAGATAAACGAATTTTCAAATTCTGTTTTTTTGAGTTGTGCAACAAAATGAATCAATAAATAAAATTCGTTTAAATCTACAATTGATCTAATTTCTTGAAGAATCATTTCCTTAATCTTGCCTTGCTCTTTTGTCAAAATTCCTTTGACATTTTCCATAACAAAATATTTAGGGCGTAATTGCCTGATAACTTTTAAGTAATGAGCGAATAAATCATCTTTTTTATCAAACTTTTTTCTTTTTCCAGCCAAACTAAAACTTTGGCAAGGTGGGCCACCACAAACAATATCAACTTCTTTACCCCCAATTTTCTTTAGAAAATTATCTAAAAAATCAGGTTCAGTAATATCTTGACGAAGAAATTCAGCGTCTAAACCAAGTTGATAATTGTATCTGGCTAAATGGGTCAATTCGCAATTTTCATTAATATCACTCGCTAACCTAAAATCATAATATTTATTTCCATATTCAGCTTGAAGAAAGCCTTCGCTAAAGCCACCAGCTCCTGCAAACAAATCAACAAAAGTTACTTTAGATTTAGATTCATACTCTGAAGGTGGTTCAGATGCTATTTTAATGTCTGTATTTTCTCTTCTGCTATTAACTAAAGAAGTAATTTTATCTTTAATTTTTATATCGGTAAAATTAGAGTGCAATTCAGTTTCAAAATATTTTTCAACTTCTTGCTTAAGAAAATTCAAAAATTTATTAATTGATTTATGTGAATATTCAGTATCTAAAACCAATTGATTTTTGTTATCCCAGTCTTTCTTCATTATCTTTTCACCAGTCGCAACTTTGATTTGCATATCTTTTTGACGCAATACAAGATGAATAGGGAATTTTTTGCTTTTATCAGCTTTGTCGAGGTAGAATTTTACATTTATCATTTTACGGACATTTTTACGGATACGGACAAATTTACGGACAAATTTCCCTAATAAACAATAAAAACTAAAATTATTTGTAAAATAATTTCCCTACCTCTCAAACAACCCCAAAGTTCCACCAACCCAATCCTTGTCTTTATTGAATTTTACACCAATCATTTCGCCACGGCTCAAACGTGCCAAGTTGCAGAGTAGAGTAGGAGCGGCATCTTCTTTTTTCCAGACGCAAAGCACACGCACTTCGCATTTAACTTTTCCGTCGGGAGATTGCACTATTGGAAGGTAATTTACTTTTTTCTGGAGAATGTACAATTCTTTTTCGACCACTGCTTCGATGTCTTCTCTTTTGACGTGAAAAATGACTCCTGAGCCCGAAAAAGAAAATAAAGGTTTCAATACATAATTTTCCAAATCTTCCGGAATTGCTGCCAAATCGGTCAACAACGTAGTTTCTATGAAATATTTCCCTTTTAGCATTGGCAAAATAAACTTGCTAATTCTAAAAAACCAGTTGGGATGTCCAGCCCATTCTACATCGAGTTGTTCTGTAAAATTGAAATTCAGTTTCAAATCGGTTCTTAAATCCAGTTCGTCAAAAATGACTCGGTTGTAGATGCGTTTTACAAGAATTTCTTCGCCTTTTTCATTTTTATAAAAAAGTTGTTTTCCTTTTTTTAATATATCAGTAACACAAACTATTGGAATACCCAAATCTCTTCGGCAGTAATAGAAATCAATTTTCGTGTTTTGTTTTTCGGGTTCAATTTCTAGTAAAATTACATTCTCTTTTGGATGTTGATTGCAAATTACTTCTTCTAAAATCTCAAGATATTCTTCGGAAGTGATATCATTGATGAATGGCGTTAAATCTTTTATAAAAGGATAATGCTTTTTGAATTTTTCGTAAAGATTAAATTGGTAATTGTACAAAGAGGGAAATCCTTGCACTTCGATTAATTTTGGTATTACTACACCATTTTCTTCACAAATTCCGAAATCTATAGCCAAAAAAGTGGTATGTTCGTCTTCATTGGGAACTTTTTGATTTAATTCTAATGATTTCTCTGTGAGCTCTTTAAAGTCTTTTTGTTGAATTAATTTTATAACATCTTCACAGCCTTCCATCATTTGCTCTTTCAACTCATTGGAAATAAAAAAAGGAGTTTCTCCAATTCGAAAAGTGGGTGCATAATCAAAATCCGAAGCAATATCGTCCTTGAATTC
>DMHA01000348.1:14170-18276 GCA_003449615.1 Flavobacterium sp. | reverse complement strand
GTCTTTTTTTGGACCTTGTAGGTGTTTAAATCAAGACAAACACACCTACAAGGTTTTATAAACCTTGCAGGAATCCCAATCTCATTATAAATCAATCATTTAAGAATCGAATTCAGGTTGATAATAATTATACCTTAAAACCAAAACCCAATACTAAACCAAGTGTATCCTTGACGTGCTTCTGGCGACCAGGAATATTTTACTTCAACTGGGCCAATTATGGTTTCTAATCCATATCCAAGTGCATAACCTGAATATTTTGGCAATGATATCCATTCGAGCGTATCAAAAAGATTGTTTTCGATATTAGCATAATTTGCCGAAATAATCAAATGGTTTTTCTTGAAAACTTCATAATCTAATGCCAAAGAAGATTTCAAATAACTGTCGCCCATAATACTCAAAAAATCATATCCATAAAAAGGCCTGAAATTATTAATAGGGACAAAACCATAGCCTCCCAAAACAAAATTAAAGAAAGGTAAACTTTCATTACCAATAGAAAATCCGGCTTCTGTTTGAAATTTGAAAGTGGTTTTGTTGAAAACTTTTACTGCCACTCCCACATCGGCTTTGGCTATAGAAAAAGGATTGAATTTATTAGAATAATTTGAAGAAAAAAGATGGTTGTGAATGTCGGCCGAAAAATACCATCCTTTTCTTGGAAAGTATTGATTGTCAAAAGAATCAAATTTCATATAGGCAAAAACACTTCCATAATTACTCTTGTCGATTTTTTTAGTGTTTGTAAGGGCAACCATTTCTGATTTTATGTTCAAATAGTTGTGCTCTAAACCGAATCCTATTAAAAATTTTTGAGCAAATATGGATTGAAAATACAACTGATTGGAAAGGTCTAGAAAATTAATATTTATTGAATTTAGGGCAGGATCAACAGCAAATCCAATAAAGTCTTTGGCTATGTTTTTATTAAATTGATTCAATTGCGATTTGAATCCCACACTCAAATTGTACCCGTTATCTATATAATAATCCAAATTATATCGAAAATTATCTCCCAAAATCAAATCGAAGGATAGCACATCACTCTTAAAAAGGTTGTTTTTGTTGGTAATATTGCCCAATACTGCACTTTTATAAAGCCCGTCATAATGCAATCCAAATTTCAAATAGGTTGTAACTGGGTTTTCTTGAAAATTTAGGATCAAGTCTTCTCCTGCTCCGTTGGGTTCCAAGGAATAAATTACCGTTCCAAAATTATGTGTGGCATCTATATTATTGATTCCTTTTTCTAAATCTCTATACCTGATTTTGGCACCAGCTTTGAATTTCAATTTCCCTTCGATATAAGCCTCGGAATAATCTTTCAAATTATTGCAAATGATGTTTGTAATGTGCAAACTATCCGACTCTATTTTTAATTTTGGTTTTTGATATGGATTAGGTTTATCGGCTAATTTTGCTAAATCTTCATAAACGCTAAATGCAGCTGTTTCTCCTCTCAAAATTATTTCTTTTGCCTTTTCAAAAGATACAATTCCAAAGTTATTGATCTCTGGTTTTATATAAATGTCTGTCTTTTTTGAATTGGCTTCTATTTTCCCAATCGTTATAAGATTAGTGATTTGAAACAAAATATTTGTAGCCCCTTGTAATTGACTTTTATCACGCAAACCGCTTTGCACATCAACACCTATGATAATGTCGGCACCAAGTTTCTTGATTTCATCAATAGGATAATTATTAGTAACACCACCATCAACCAAGAGTTTTTGATCGAGTATTACAGGCGAAAAAACAGAAGGTAAAGCCGAACTAGCGAATAAAGCTTGTGCTAAAACCCCTTTGTCTAAAACAACTTGTTTGCCTAACTCGATGTCTGTTGCCATACACAAAAAGGGAATAGGCAATTGGTTAAAATCTCTAACATGTCTTGCATGTAAACAGAGGCGGTTGAACAAATTGTAATTAAAAATACCTTTGGAAAGAGATTGCGGAACATCAATTTTGAATTTATTAAAAGGAAGCACCAAAGCATACAACTCATCATTTCGTTTTTCGTAAAAATTTTTAGACGATCGTGGTACGTAATCAAATAATAAATTATCGAAATTGGTTGCACAAATAATAGAATCGAGCTGTGCTGCATTATAACCCGAGGCATAAATTCCACCAATAACCGCACCCATACTGGTGCCACCAATGTAATCTATTTTGATTCCGGCTTGCTCTAAAACCTTTAATACGCCAACATGAGCAAAACCTTTTGCACCGCCACCACTTAAAACCAATCCAATTTTTGGCTTTTTGATGGTGTCTTGCGAAAAAGATGCCTGATAAGTAACCAGAATAAAAACAAACAAGATAAACTTTTTCATAGTGATTTGCTAATTGGTTTTGTAAAAGTCGGTAATTTTTTTGGCTTTTGAAACACCAACCACTTCAGAAATTTCTTTTTCTGTTGCCAATTTCAATCTTTTAACACTTTTGAAATGTTTTATCAAAGTTTCCATCGTTTTTTCGCCAATTCCCGTAATGTTTTCTATCGAAGAATTCAAGGCGGCTTTGCTCCTTTTGTCTCGATGATGGGTAATCCCAAAACGGTGTGCCTCGTTTCGCAATTGCTGAATGACCTTCAAAGTTTCGGATTTTTTGTCCAAATACAACGGAATGGAGTCGCCGGGATAAAACAATTCTTCCAGCCGTTTGGCGATGCCAATAATCGTGATTTTGCCTCGCAGACCGAGTTCGTCAATACTTTTCAAGGCGGAAGACAGTTGTCCTTTTCCGCCATCGATGATGATGAGTTGCGGCAAAGGTTCGTTTTCGTCCAACAATCGTTTGTATCTTCTGTAAACGACTTCGGTCATCGAGGCAAAATCATCTGGGCCTTCAACGGTTTTTATGTTGAAATGTCGATAGTCTTTTTTGCTGGGTTTTCCGTCTTTGAAAACTACGCAAGCCGCCACAGGATTGGTTCCCTGAATGTTCGAGTTATCAAAACATTCAATATGTCGGGGTTCAACTGGCAGTCGCAAATCTTTTTGCATTTGTGCCATAATTCGGTTGGCGTGACGGTCTGGATCTACGATTTGCAGTTGTTTCAATTGTTCGATTCGATAAAACTTGGCGTTGCGAATGGATAAATCTAGGATGTGTTTTTTGTCGCCCAATTGTGGCACGGTAACTTTGATGTTTTCGCCCACTTCCACTTCAAACGGGACAATAATTTCTCGGGACAATAATTGAAAACGTTCCCTGAGTTCGATGATTGCCAATTCCAACAATTCTTGATCAGATTCGTCTAATTTCTTTTTGATTTCAATTGTATGTGAACGAATAATAGACCCGTGGGAAATTTGCAGAAAATTCACAAAAGCGGCACTTTCGTCAGAAACTATAGAAAATACGTCGATATTGGTAATTTTTGGATTGATTATGGTCGAGTGCGATTGATAATTTTCGAGAATTTCGATTTTTTCTTTGATTTTTTGGGCTTCTTCAAAATGAAGATTTTGAGCCAAATCATTCATCACTTTCTTGAAATCCTTCATCGATTCCTTGAAATTTCCTTTCAGGATTTCCCTGATGGCATCGACTTGTTTTTGATAATTTTCTAAAGATTCAAAGCCTTCGCAAGGCCCTTTGCAGTTGCCAATGTGATATTCTAGACAGACCTTGAATTTTCCAGAAGCCTCCCCTTTGGGGAGGTTTGGAGGGGATAAATCATAATTGCAAGTCCGCAGTGGATATAGCTCTTTTATCAATTCCAAAATGGTGTTCACGGTTTTGAAACTCGTGTAAGGTCCAAAATATTCGGAGCCATCCTTGATAAATCTTCTCGTAGAGAATATTCTGGAAAAAGGTTCTTTTTTGATACAAATCCAAGGGTAACTTTTGTCGTCACGCAACAAGACGTTGTATCGTGGTTGCAAGGTTTTTATGAGATTATTTTCCAATAAAAGTGCATCGGATTCGGTGGGAACGACGATGTGTTTTATGGTTACAATTTTCTTGACTAACACATTCGTTTTGGCGGTATCGTGGATTTTATTGAAATAGGAGGAAACTCTTTTTTTAAGATTTTTGGCTTTGCCAACATACAAAATCTTCCCATCCTTATCGTAATATTGATAGACTCCAGG
>DMHA01000348.1:0-14065 GCA_003449615.1 Flavobacterium sp. | reverse complement strand
GATTGCAGATTTTAGATTTTAGATTGCAATTGACATTGATATTGACATTGCAATTGACATTGATATTGACATTGCCATTGATATTGTCATTGATATTGCTATTGAAATTATTTATTTTTCAATGCAGCAATTTTTTGTTCCAACGCTGCAATTTGCTTAGAAATATCTTCTTCCTCGATACTCTCTCCTTTGGCTCCTGAAATCATTATTTCGAGAGAACGAACCAAGTTTTGGGCAATGTAAGTCACAAAAGCTTCAATATTTCCAGCATCGGCCATTTGTAAAGCGGCAAAATAATTGGCTTTGTCTTCGGTTTTGATAATTACTGGAGGAAAACCAAATTGCATCAAAATAAAATTCATCAGGATTCGGGCTGTTCTTCCATTTCCATCATCAAAAGGATGAATTCGGATAAAGCGATAATGGAATTCTGCTGCAAGAAGAATTGGATTAATGTTTTCTTCTTTTGTTTTTTGGCTATACCAACTCAGCAAATCGTGCATTTTTGCTGGCGTTTCTTCTGGTGTCGCAAAATAAAAAATTTCGCCAGTTTTTGTTTTGACGTGATTAGCTGTGGTTTTATAGCTTCCAACTGTAATTAATTTTTTGGTTGGTTTTCCATCGGGTGTTATAGCATCAACTTCGTAGGGTTCTTTTAGCAAAAGCGAATGTAATTCTCGAATAAAATTTTCCGTCAACGGACGTTCTCCTTTTACCAAATCGATTACCCAATTGATAGCTTCGTTATGACCTGTAATTTCTAAAGTGTCTTTGAGTGGCTTGCCTAGAGCAGTAATTCCAAACAAAATCAATGCTTTGGTTTCGCCATAAGTAAGTGAGTTTCCCTCCAAATGATTGGAATGATAATTCCAATCCAAACGAAATTTTTGCATTATAATCGCTTCCTTTTCTTTATCAATCGGACGCAAATTGTCCAATTCATTTCTGAGTTCCAATGCTTTTGCGATTTCTTCCATAAGGACAAAAATTTAATTCAAACAAATTTAACTTTAAAATTGGCATAAACCAAATTCAGAAAATTGTATTATTCATCATTTTCTAGAACAATTTATACTAAACAATCTTAAAATCTTAAACAACTTTAAACCCTTAAACAACCTTAAACTCTTAAACAATCTTAAACTCTTAAACAATTTTAAACAATAAAGATTATTAAATTTATCTTTGTCTAAAATATTGTAACAATGATTTACTGGAAAAAACTTTCGCAAGACGAACGAAAAAATAGAATTCAACAAGCATTGGATGAAAACGTGAATTTTTCTAAAGATGCCTCACTAGGTTATCCCGCTTCAAAACTGGACGGAAAAGTATTTTATGACGATGCGCCATTTCTGAAAGAAGCCCCAACATTGCAGACTTATGTTGCCAATCCCAACCACATTGGTTGTCACACTTTGGGAACTTCAGAAAGTGCTTTCAAAGGAACTCAGGAAATAGAACGCGAAGTTTTGAATGTAATTGCTGTTGACATTTTTAAAGCAACACCCGATTCGTTCGATGGTTATATTTCTCCGGGCGGAACCGAAGCCAATATTCAAGCTTTGTGGATGTATCGCAATTTTTTCATGCATCAAAAAGGAGCAAAACTAGATGAAATCGCCATCTTAGCATCCGAAGACACACATTATTCCATTGCAAAAGGCGCCAATGTATTAATGCTGGATTGGATAAAAATTCCGGTTTCTTTCGAAAAAAGAGCAATTGACAAACTGGCTTTGGAAAATGAAATCGTCAAAGCCAAACAATTTGGCAAAAAATATTTTATCGCTGTTGCCAATATGGGAACAACTATGTTTGGTTCGGTTGACAATCCTGATGATTACACTTCAATATTAGAAAAACTAGAAGCTGAATACAAACTGCATATTGACGGAGCTTATGGCGGATTTGTATATCCGTTTTGCAATCAAAAATCTGAGATTAATTTCAGTAATCCGAAGATAAGTTCCATCACTATTGATGCTCACAAAATGCTCCAATCTCCTTATGGAACTGGCGTTTTTATTTGTAGAAAAGGACTGATTGAAAACGTTTTGACCAAAGAAGCCGAATATGTCGAAGGAATGGATTTGACCCTTTGCGGAAGTCGTTCTGGTGCCAATGCCGTAGCGGTTTGGATGATTTTGTTTACCTATGGCCCTTTTGGTTGGTTCGAAAAAGTGAGTATTTTGCAAATGCGAACCCAGTTTTTGTGCCACGAACTAGACGAATTGAACATCCAATATTTTCGAGAACCATTTATGAATATTGTGACCATTCATTCGCAATATGTTCCCGAGGGAATTGCCAAAAAATATGATTTGGTTCCAGAGCAACACAATGAAAACAACAAGTGGTACAAAATTGTATTGATGGATCACGTCGAAGTGCAACATTTAACTTCTTTTATCAACGAATTGAAAGCCACTATCGATGCTTAAAAAGGGATTAAGGCAAAAATACAAAGCCTTGCGAAACCAACTCTCTGATACTGATTTGGAGGAAATGAGTTTGGCTATTGCCAATAAAGTGCTGACGCTTCCTATTTGGGAGAAAAGTTATTTTCATATTTTCCTTTCCATTACAGAACACAAAGAAGTCAACACCGAGTTTATCTTGCACTTGCTTTCTGGAAAAGACAAAGAAATTATAATTTCGAAAAGTGATTTTACAACTCGAAAAATGACCCATTTTTTGTTGACAGACAATACCAAAATCAAGAAAAATCAATACAACATTCCCGAACCTGTAGATGGATTGGAAGTTCCTGTTAGCAAAATCGAGGTGGTTTTTGTGCCACTTTTGGCATTCGACAAATCGGGAAATCGAGTAGGTTATGGCAAAGGTTTTTATGACAAATTCCTAAAAGATTGCTCTCCTAGAACCATCAAAATTGGGCTTTCCTTTTTTGAACCGTCAGCAAAAATTGAAGATGTTTTTGAAAATGATGTCAAGCTAGATTATTGTGTGACACCGAATGAAGTTTATGAGTTTTGAATTGCCTCCTGCTTTAGCTGGAGGCAATTCAGCTAAAGCAGGAATAATTTTACTTCTTATACAAATTATTGTGGTCTATATATTCCCAAACTTTAGAGGGCAAAAGCGGTTGAACATTCTTCTTTTTTTTGATGTTCTCCCGAATAAAAGTCGATGAAATTTCTATAATTGGGGCATCAACAGCAATAATTTTGGGATGGTTTTTATAGTCCGAAGTTGGCAATTCCTCTGAAATTCGAGGATACACATAAATTTCGTGATTTTGTAAAATGATTTCGTAATTTTTCCATTTGTGCAAAGATTTCAAATTGTCTTCGCCCATAATCAAGGAAAAAATATGTTGTGGAAATTTTTCCTTTAAATGCGTTAAGGTATTTATGGTGTAATTGGGCTGTAATAATTTGAATTCAACATCCGAAGGTTTAATTTTTGGATAATCTTCGGTAGCCAAAAAAACCAATTGCAGCCGTTGGTAATCGTCCAGCAAAGTCTGCTTATTTTTCAGCGGATTGTGTGGCGTAACGACCATCCAAATTTGGTCTAAACCAGAATATTCTGCTATATGATTGGCAATAATCAAATGCCCGATATGAATGGGATTGAATGTTCCGAAATAGAGACCTATTTTCATATAAATTGGAGCGATAATTTATTTGAGTTGATATTACAAAGGTCGAAACAAAATACTATTATTCTTAGGGTTAGACCTAACAGGTTTTAAAAACCTGTTAGGATGATGTATTGAGAATCAAAAAGTTACACAATTTCCGAAACCCTCAAAGTATTGACCATTCCTTTATCTTTTAATGGCATTGCAGCCAAATTAATAAGATATTCTCCTTTGGTTACATACCCTTTTTCTCTTGCGATTTCGTTTACATCCGCTATAGTATCATCGGTGCTTTTCATTTTGTCATAAAAAAAAGATTTTACACCCCACAACAAATTGAGTTGCGTAAGGATTCTTTTATTAGATGTAAAGACAAGAATATGAGCAGATGGTCTCCAAGCTGAAATTTGGAAAGCGGTATAACCACTATTTGTCAAAGTACAAATGGCTTTTGCTTCAATAATATTAGCTGTGAGGGCTGCGTGATGACAGATGGTTTTGGTAATAAAACGGTTTGTTCTTACTTGTGGCGTGTTTTGAGGCACTTTGATTAGTGGAGAATCCTCCACTGCTTCAATGATTTGCGTCATTTTTTCGATAACCTGAACAGGATAAAGACCGGTTGCCGTTTCGCCAGAAAGCATCACTGCGTCGGCTCCATCCATAACAGAGTTGGCAACATCATTCACTTCGGCACGCGTTGGTGTCAAGCTAGAAATCATGGTTTCCATCATTTGCGTCGCCACAATTACCGGAATTCGAGCAGTTTTCGCTCTGAGAATTAATTGTTTTTGTACCAAAGGCACTTCTTGTGCAGGAAGTTCTACCCCTAAATCGCCACGAGCTACCATCAAAGCATCGCAATAGGCGACAATCTTATCGATATTCACTAAGGCTTCGGGCATTTCTATTTTGGCAATAATGGGAATTTTTTCGTCAGAATGTTTTGCAATCAATTCTTGTAAATCTTGTAAATCTCGCGGTGTTTTTACAAAGGATAGTGCAATCCAATCTACTTTTTGTTCGATGGCAAAAATGGCATCGGCAATGTCTTTTTCGGTTAATGCAGGAAGCGATATTTTGGTATTGGGAAGATTGACTCCTTTTTTGGATTTCAATTCTCCGCCTTGAATTACTTTAGCCAGTACTTCCGATTTTTTGTCGGTTTCAATAATTTCAAAAATAAGTTTTCCATCATCTAGCAAAATACGTTCTCCAGGATTCACATCGTTTGGAAAGTTTTGGTACTTCATGAAAACTTTTTTAGCCGTTCCAATGATGTCCTCTGCCGTTGTAAACGTAATTAAATCGCCATCATTTACAACTACTCCATCTTCCATAACTCCTACTCGAAGTTTTGGCCCTTGTAAATCTCCCAAAATTGCTGTGGTGTAACCAAACTCCTCGTTAAGTGCTCTAACAATTGCAATTCTTTCCTTTACATCATTATAATCAGCATGCGAAAAATTGATTCTAAACACATTTACACCTGCATCAATCATATCCTTTATGATTTCTCTTGTACTACATGCAGGCCCAAGAGTGGCTACAATTTTTGTTTTTTTGTTTGTTGACATTGATATTAAAAAATTAAATTATTTTTTGATTTTATTTTATGTGTATCGACAAAATAGGCGGTCGATATGTTGTCAATTGTATTCAATAGAAGCTGGATTTCCTTAATGTCCACGACTTCATCCGTGTTTTCTATTTTTAAAAAATAATCTACTTTTTTGAATTCAGGAAGTAAAAAAACCTTTGTTGACACTTCCATATCTAAATTTAAAAATAGATTTTGATTGTTATTCCTTTTTTGTTGAATTACTTCATTTTTGTTTTGAATCAGATCCCAAGAGACTTCCTTTTCTTTGTCATAATGATTAAATCTAGAGAAGTTCGTCTCTCCTTCTTTGATGTTAATATGAATTTCATTTTTGTTAATCTTTAAATTTATGGGCAGTTTTTGATTGATAAAATAGGCTAATCTATAATCTTCTAATGAAGTATGAATAGCCAATAGTTGATAATTCATTTCATCAAAATCTTCAAAATCTAATTTATGAACCGCCATTTTCTAAAAAAAATAAGGTGTAAATATAGTATTTCTATTGCTGCATTGACTTCAAAAAAAGCAAGTTTTTTCTAATTGAAAAACGAAAACGTTGTAAATTAAAGAAATTTCAGCTATTTGGGATCGATTTTTTTTTGAAACGCAAAATAGGCTCTTTGCGAGGCTTTTTCTTCTGCTTTCTTTTTGGATGTTGCTCTAGCTTTTGCAATCACTTTATCGTCAATGCTTAGTTTCACTCCAAAAAAACGCTGCCCACCTATTCCGTTATCGTCAAATATATCATAGTGAAATTGTTTTTTTTCTTTCTGACACCATTCAATCAACAGGCTTTTGTAGCTGATGACTTTTCCTTCTAATCTGGCTATATCTACATAGGGGTTGACCACTCTTTTTTGAATAAATTTTTCGCAATAGTCATATCCTCGATCTAGGTAAATGGCACCAATCAATGATTCAAAGATATTGCCATGAATATTTTCTCCAAAATGTTGCAAGGGAACCTTGCTATCTATGAAACGAACCAAATTTAGGTCTTTCCCAAGTTCGTTTAGGTGTTCTCTACTCACAATTTTGGAACGCATTTTTGTTAAATAACCTTCGTCGCCAGCAGGTACTTTGTTGAATAAATGTGCTGCAATGACGGAACTTAACATAGCATCTCCAAGAAATTCCAATCGTTCGTAACTAAAAGCATTTCCTTTTTCGTCTTGTTTATTAGAGGAACGATGTGTGAATGCTTTTCTGAAATACTCCAAATTAATGGGGACAAAACCAAGTATTTCGCTGATAGCATCAAAAAAAATCCCGTCTTCAAGAGAGCGGGATTTTGAAAATATTTTTCTAATGAGTTTCATTCTAAAAAATTAGATGTCTAATTTTTTAACTAATACGCAAGCATTGTGACCTCCAAAACCAAAAGTATTACTCATCAAAACTTTTACATCTCTTTTTTGGGCTACATTAAAAGTGAAGTTCAATTTAGAATCAATGTTTTCGTCATCGGTAAAATGATTTATCGTTGGAGGAACAATTCCGTGTTTGATAGAAAGTATCGAAGAAATCGTTTCTATTACACCAGCTGCTCCGAGTAGATGACCCGTCATCGATTTTGTAGAATTCAAATTCATGGTGTAAGCGTGTTCTCCAAAAACGTGTAAAATGGCTTTCGATTCAGCGATATCTCCCAGCGGAGTTGAGGTTCCGTGCATGTTTACACCATCTACATCTGTAGGTTTCAGTCCTGCGTCTCTCAAACAATTGAGCATTACTGCTTTAGCACCCAACCCTTCAGGATGAGGAGCTGTAATATGATAAGCATCGGCAGACATTCCGCCTCCGCCAATTTCGCAATATATTTTGGCTCCACGAGCGACTGCATGTTCGTATTCTTCGAGGATTAAAGTTCCTGCTCCTTCACCAAGTACAAAACCATCTCGGTCTTTGTCCATCGGTCTTGAAGCTGTAGTTGGGTCGTCATTTCTTGTAGAAAGAGCGTGCATTGCATTAAATCCACCCATTCCTGCAATGGTAACTGCGGCTTCTGAACCACCTGTTATCATGGCATCTGCTTGACCCAATCGGATGTAGTTGAAAGCGTCAATAATAGCGTTTGTAGAGGAAGCACAAGCTGAAACAGTTGTGAAATTTGGCCCTCTGAATCCGTATTTGATAGAAATATGACCACCCGCAATATCGGCAATCATTTTTGGTATGAAGAAAGGATTGAATCGAGGAGTTCCATCTCCTTTGGCAAAATCCAGCATTTCATTTTGAAAAGTTTCTAGTCCGCCAATTCCTGAACCCCAAATAACACCTATTCTGTCTTTGTCTAATTTTTCAAGATCGAAACCAGCGTCTTTTACAGCTTCATCAGCAGTAACGATAGCATATTGTGCATATCGATCCATTTTTCGGGCTTCTTTGCGGTCTATAAAATCTTCGACATTGAAGTTTTTTACTTCGCAAGCAAATTGGGTTTTGTGCTTTGAAGCATCATAATGAGTTATTGTTGCGGCGCCACTAACACCGTTAATAAGGCCGTTCCAGTACTCTTGTACATTATTCCCTATAGGAGTAAGCGCTCCTAAGCCAGTTACTACAACTCGTTTTAATACCATAACATACGGTTTTTATCTATTTTAAACAAACAAAACCCACGCTTTCTTATCTGTAATACTAGTACAAAAGAGACATGGGTAATTCTATTTTAAATATTGTTTTTGATTGAAATTCAATCGAATTTTAGTTTTAAAAATAATAAACCCAATTTTTAAAAACTCCAAATATTAAAATCCCAAATTATTGGAATTTGTTTTTTGTTAATTGAAATTTATTAAAATTTGGGTTTTTTTTATTATTTCTTAGCTTCTTCGATATAAGAAATCGCTTGACCTACGGTAGCAATGTTTTCAGCTTGATCGTCTGGAATTTGAATGTCAAATTCTTTTTCGAATTCCATGATTAGTTCTACTGTGTCTAATGAATCAGCTCCTAAATCATTGGTGAAGCTTGCTTCTGTTACCACTTCGTTTTCGTCAACGCCTAATTTGTCTACGATAATCGCTTTTACTCTTGATGCAATGTCTGACATAATCTTTAATTTTAAATTTTAAATTGTTGGCAAAAATAAAAAACTTTATTTTAAAACAACTATTTAGTTAATAAATGTGACTGCTAATGTATAAAATAAATTTAATAAAGACTTCAGAATGTTATTTATTATCAGTTTTTATTCTTTTTTTTGCAGGATTGAAAACTGTTAGAATATGAAGAAAATCGTAATTTTCGCCTCGGGATCGGGTACTAATGCTGAAAACATTATAAAACATTTTAAAAGTACCAACATCGGCTCGGTCGTTTCTGTGTTTACAAATAATTCAAATGCCAAAGTGATTGAAAGGGCCAAAATCTTGCAAATTCCCACCGAAATTTTCTCGAAAGAAGAATTATACCAAAGTAAAGTATTACAAAAATTGAATTCTTTGCAACCCGATTTGATAGTTCTCGCCGGATTTTTATTAAAATTGCCCATTGAAATTATAGAATCCTATCCAAATGCCATCATAAACATTCATCCTGCTTTGTTGCCAAAATATGGCGGAAAAGGAATGTACGGAATGAACGTACACAAAGCCATTGTCGAAAACAAGGAAAAAGAAACTGGAATTACCATTCATTATGTCAACGAAAATTATGACGAAGGGAATATTATTTTTCAAAAAAAGGTAACGATTTTAATTACCGATACTCCTGAAGTTGTGGCTGAAAAGATACACGAATTGGAACAAAAATATTTTCCTATAGTGATTGAAAGTTTACTCTAAGATTCACAAAAGTAAAAAGTTGAGTAGCTATTGCTTTAATTTTAATTTTTTACGCAACTTCCGTTTTTGAACAATTTAAGCAATCATTTAATATCAATAAATGCTCCCTCCATTAATTCCTGTTCACTTCTACTAATTCCAATTGTATTAGCAATAGTTTTCCATTCCTTGCCAATGTGCATAAACGTATAGGTTTGTTTTCTTTATTGCCATAAATTGAAAATTAAAGTAGTTCTAAATCTTGTAGTTTTCTTCCTAAATCATCGTCTGCCGCTAATTTTAAAAAATCATTTTGCAAGCCCAATACCCTCATAACATTAAAGTAAGCGCCTATTGTTACCCTTGCACTTCCTTTCTCAATTTGGTAGAGCGTGGTTCTGGCAATAGCTGCTCGCTCTGCCACTTGAACGGTTGTTAATTTTCTTCTTTTTCGAGCCAATTTAATGTTTTCACCCAGTTTACTTAATATTTCTTGGTATTTAGGAAATACATTTTGCTTTTTAGTGTTCATAAAAAACGTTTGTTATTATGTACAAATATATTAATTTTGTTTATAATATTATACAAATATTAATTTTTATTAATTATTAAGTTTAACCACTCTGGATACTATTTTAATTTTTTTACTTATGATTTACTTCACCTATTCAAAATTTGGTCTATTTACAAATTGCACAATTTTTTATAACTAAAAATTTGATTTTATGTTTTTCAATATTTTAAAAGATAAATAATTGTATTTTTGAACCAATTTATGAATAAATTAAAAAATTAGAACAAATATATTTTCAAACAGTTACAGAAGAATCTCTAGCTTCCAGCTCCCAACTTCTAACCTCTAACCCCTAACTTTGAATCACGATATACATATTTACACCGATGGCGCTGCCAAAGGCAATCCTGGGCCAGGAGGATACGGCGTTGTGATGGAATTGGTAGGAACGCCACACAAAAAAGAATTCTACGAAGGTTTTCGTCATACAACTAATAACAGAATGGAATTGTTGGCCGTAATTGTAGGTCTCGAAAAGTTGAAGAACCCCAATATGAAAGTTCTAATCGTTTCAGATTCAAAATATGTGGTGGATTCCGTTTTGAAGAAATGGGTTTTTGGTTGGGAGAAAAAAGGTTTTGCAGGCAAGAAAAACCCCGATTTATGGAAAAGATTTCTATTGGTTTATAGAAAACACCAAGTCGATTTTCAATGGATTAAAGGACACAACAATCATCCTCAAAACGAGCGTTGCGATGAATTGGCGGTTTTTGCGTCGAGTCAAAAATCACTTTCTGTGGATGTTTTTTATGAGAAGGAAGAGGAGAAGTTGTTGTGATGACCTTTAAAAGATGGATGTTACTTGTATAGCTTTAACGTTGCTTCCAGTTTTTCAATCACTTCCTTTTTCAAACTTTCTGGTTCCAATACTTTTACTTCAGCACCGATTGACATTAATTCCATTACAAAATCGTAGGTTGGTTGCAGAAATAATTCGATCCGATATTCATTTTCATTGTTTATTAATTCCTTTTGCGAATGGTGCAAAGCTAAAGATTTGATATAATTTTCTTGTTTTTTCGAAAAAGACAAAATTATTTTTTGAGGTTTTTTATCTTCCTCACTCATAATACCAAAACTATGACGAAACATATCTTCTGGATTAAAGTTTTCAGGAAACTCGAATGTTGTGTTTTTAATTTCCAAATTGGAAATTCTATCCAAACCAAATGTCTTAGTACGATTGTCTTTTAAATCTTTAGCAATCAAATACCAACGATATTTTGCTTCTTTCAAGCCTAAAGGCTGCACTTTTCTTTGAGAATCAGCGGATTCTTCTGACCAATAATTTATATATGAAAAATGTATTTCGTTTCTGTTTTTAATTGCTCCCATCAGATAACTCAAAATATTGGTTTCCGATGTTTTTCTCTTTTCAAAAATAAGGCGATTCGATAAAGTACTCGAAATTTTTAGCGCTTCAATAATCTCTAAACTTTCCATCAAACGCTCGTTTCTTTCTTCGTTGCCATCATCAATAATTTTATACACATTTTCGGATCGAATATATCTTATTTCGATATTATGCGTAGAAGCTATTTCTTTAATTTCTCTTTGAAAGGTTCGGATAGAGATCTCGTAATTTTCCTCATCATTGATGGATTGTTGTGCCAAATACTTTTGAATTTCTTCAAAAGAACTAGCACTTTTTCGCAGTTTGTTTATGATTAAAGAATAGCGTTTTAGAAATTGTTTTTTGGACATAATTTATTTGAATGATGAATTTAAGAATTAAAATCAAGTTGGTTAATCTTAAAATCAGACAGCATTTTCTCTGCTGTAGGGTAAGTAAATTCCGAAATCATTTTCCATTCACATTCAATGGTATTATTGGATTTAATTTCCAAAAGTCCCCAATTTTGACCTTTTTTTACGCAAACATAAGATATTCCATTAGTGCTATTTAATATAACTAAATCAGGGATTTCAAAATCAAAAACTTTTGTTTTGTAATCGGCTGAACCCATTCCAAATATTTCTGATATTCTAAAAATATCCCAAGCGCCATTTTTCTTTTGCTTTGCAAACATTGCGGCTAAACTTGCGTCTTGGCAGTAAATATTTCTTATCATAGTTGTTAATTTTACTTTGTTTTTAATTATATAGTATAGATTTGATTATCGTCAAGTTCCAAAACTGTTTGGTCGAAAATACTTTTATACTCGTTCTTGTTGTTGGTGTGAATTGGAATTATCAGTTTAGGATTTATAGCATTAGCAAACTCTTTTAATGTTTCTACATCAGCGTGTCCGCTGGTGTGCATATCGATTACAGTACAATTATTCCCTTCAAAAAAATCAATAAATTCTTTGGTTTTAGGTTGGTCTTTATATCCTGACCACATCGAATAGATAAGATTACCATCCTTAATATTCATACTTTTCAAATCTCTTAGCATTGATGCCCTGACCAAAAGCACATAATCGGAAGGATTGTTTATAATTGCCTCTTTCTTAATTTTCTTGGAAACGTATTTATAAACCATCTCTTCATATCCGTCTTTCATCAATTTTGATGTTGGCTGACTGTAAAAGTAAACGCCCATATTTGGATAGCCTTTCAAAAGCGACGGTAGTTTTGCAAATTCCGAAAGTTTTTCCAAAAGATGTGCTCCGTAAACATCTACCACAAAAGTTTTTCCTGCTTTCAGACAGGCTTTATAAATGGAAACCAACCTATCAATGTTTTGTGTTGAAGTAAACACATAATTTATGGAAGTTGAGTTTTTGAAACATTCATAAAAATCATTTTCAATATCTTCTTCTTTTTTTGATTTTATTGAATTTCTGCCAATAGTCGTGCCTTCCATAATCAAACAATCAATATTTTTTGGAGGGTTTTCAATAAATTTCTTGTACACTTCTTTTTTGCGTCCGTGCGACCTGAAATCTCCTGAATAGAATAGTTTTTTACCGTTCGCTTCAATTAAAAATGAATACGCATCAAAGGCGGAATGGTCGTTCCAATAGGGAGTAATTGTAAAATCACCGATTTGAAATTGTTTCCATCTTTCAAAATAATTTGGAGTTTCAATATTGTTTTCCTGATTCAGAAAGATATTGTTAATCTTTAAAATTTCGTGAGTAGCTTTCCCAATCCAAACAGGTATATCCTTATCCAAGTAATGCATTAAACCATAATGGTCGGCGTGAGAATGTGAAATAATCAGACCATCTATTTTTGAATTCTCAGAATAGGCGTCTTTAACATCCGGCAAAATACTTTTACTTACGAGTTCGTTTACCGATAAATTCTCATATTCTTTAAAGTTGAAAGCCTTGGCATTGGCATTCAACAACGGCATTCCAAAATCAAGTACTATTCTACTGTTGCCTGATTGGATTTCGATGCAAGAACCTCCTATTTCGTTAGTTCCTCTGTGGATAATAAGTTGCATATTTACTAATACTTTTTTATTACAATAGGTTGATTTAAAACAATTTTATATTTTCCATTTTTGTTTTTTGAATCAAATGTAGGATCAGCTTTTAAAGCTTTATCCGGCGTACCGCTCAATTTATCAATTACATAGAACTCAATTTTTTCAACACCAACCTTGTTCAATTCAATATTAATTCTATCTATTAGACTTATTAATTGATTATATTTATTCGATTTACTATCAATGTCAATTATCTGACGACCTGCACTTGAATTTTCAAAAGCTAAAACTACAGGCACGGATTTATGTTCAGTTATCTCATATTCTTCTTTAAACTTATTTATAAAACCATATTTATGTAATCTATATGTATATACAAATATTTCAAGAATTGCTTTTAATAATGAATCCGAAGGTTCTGGTTTTTTTGCCTCAATAAAAAACAATCGATCATTTGCTATGGACAATAAATCTATATCACCGTGACTTTGCTTGTCGTCTTTTTCTTGTTTTGGCTCTGTTAGAGGTATTTCATAATCAATTATTTTACCTAATAAATTTATAGAGCCAGCATTGAATAAAGCTCGACAAAATCTTTTTTCAGTAAATTGTGCAATATCGGTACTTAAGATAGTTTCTCCTTTATGCAAATCTTGCCTAAAATTTCCTGTTCTGTGTCCATTTAGAGTCCAATCAATTTTGTCGAATTCATTTAATAAAATATCTGAGATAAATTCAATATAGCTAGTTCTTGAACATTTTGACCATTGGTAAATGGTGTGCCAATTTTTTGGTATAGTATTAAATTCTTCTAGTATTTGTTGTTGTGTTAAAGCCATAATTTCTTGTTTTTATTTTTTTGTTAAAGATAAATATTTTTTGTCAGAATTTCGATTAAAAAACTAATTTCCAAAACCAACCGCTTTTCTCAATTTAGGTTCATAATTGTTGCTAATTTCAAAGTTAAAAATAGCAGCAACAGAAAGCGGTTGAGATAATTTTATAGAATGTCCAAGTTTATTCAATAAGTTGCTAGTTCTATCGAAAGCAAGCGGTATAAATTCATAAATAATCAAAACCTTTTTTAGAGTTTCCATCTGTTTTGTCTTTAAATTTAGGACAAAAT
>DMHA01000389.1:1859-3523 GCA_003449615.1 Flavobacterium sp. | reverse complement strand
CAACCCGATTTGTGCGTGATTTGTGATGAAGAAAAAATAGACGAACGAGGTGCTTTTGGCGCCCCTGATTTGGTTATCGAAATTCTTTCTCTTGGCAATTCCAAAAAAGAAATGAAATACAAATTCGATTTGTATGAGGAGGCAGGTGTGTTAGAATATTGGATTGTGAATCCCGCAGATAAAACCATTTTGATCTATGCTTTGAAAGACAATCAATTTACAGGATTACATCCATTGATTGAAGAAGACCAAATAAAAAGCCCATTATTTCCACAATTGGATTTTATTTTAGAGGAAATTTTTAGCTGACATTTATTGATTTATCCTTTTCAAAATCCGTTTTGTTTTCAATAAACTTGACGGATTTTTAGCTTAAAAAATAAACTCAATCTTAATATTAAACCAACATTTACCTAACATTGCTCAATTACTTTCGTAAAAACTTTTTTATGAAAAGAAAGCGAAAAATACCTTTAGTGGTCATTAGCGATGTTCACCTTGGTACTTATGGCTGTAACGCCAAAGAATTACTACACTATTTAAAATCTATTGAACCAAAAACTTTAGTTTTAAACGGCGACATTATTGATATGTGGAATTTCAGCAAACGCTATTTTCCTGCTGCCCACATGGAGGTTTTGCGGTACATCATCAAAATGTCCAATTCGGGAACCCGTGTAGTTTACATTACCGGAAATCACGATGAGGCCTTACGAAAATATTCCGATTTTATTTTAGGAAATCTGGAGTTGGTTGACAAACTCATCTTGGATTTAGACGGCAAGAAAACTTGGATTTTTCACGGAGATGTCTTTGATTCTTCTACAAAAGGATATGCCAAATTTCTAGCCAAATTGGGTGGAAAAGGTTACGATTTACTGATTTTGATTAACAGTCTGGTCAATTGGATTTTAGTTTCATTAGGAAAAGAAAAGAGAAGTTTTTCGAAAGTGATTAAAAATAGCGTTAAAAAAGCAGTTGCCTTTGTTTCTAATTTTGAAACCACAGCTGCAGAAATTGCTATTGAAAAAAATTACAGTTATGTAGTTTGCGGTCACATTCACATGCCACAAAAGAAAATAGTTAAGACGAATCAAGGAAAGGTAATGTATCTTAATAGTGGTGACTGGGTAGAAAACCTTACCGCACTAGAATACAAAAACGAAAAATGGAAGATTTTCTACTATAAAAAAGCTGATTTTGTATTACAAGAAATTAAAGAGGACATCCCTATTAATGATATAGTTACCAAAATTTTATCGAGCTAATCGCGTATGCTTTTAGGAAATAACGCTAAAACAATTCAAATTGATGAAAATATTTTATGCCATACAAGCCACAGGGAATGGGCACATTAGTAGAGCAACTCAATTATATCCCTATTTACAAAAATTTGGCGAGGTAGATTTTTTTCTCAGTGGTAATAATGCAAGTTTAAATATTGAATTACCCATAAAATTCAGAAGTGCTGGTTGTAGTTTGCATTACAGCAAATGTGGGGGCTTGAATTATTGGGAGATTGCCAAAAATATTCAACCTGTGCAAATGTACAAAGAGGCAAAATCATTACCATTAAAAGAATATGATGTTGTCATCAACGATTTCGATTCCATTACTTCATTGGCGTGTAAAATTCAGAAAGTACATTCGGTACAATTTGGACA
>DMHA01000389.1:0-1688 GCA_003449615.1 Flavobacterium sp. | reverse complement strand
GATTCCTTTATTCATCCTCCCATCATCAAAGATGAAATCTTGCAAGCCGAGCCCAAAGACCTAAAACACATCACTGTTTACTTGCCTTCGTTTGATAAAGATTGTTTAGAAAAAGCATTCCATAAACTTTCAGATTTACAGTTTCATTGGTTTTTGAATGATGTTCAAACCCAACATACGATTGGAAACATTACCTATTTCCCTGTCAATCAAAAACTATTCAACGAAAGTTTGATTCATTGCCAAGGAATAATTACAGGAGGTGGATTTGAAACTCCGGCAGAAGCTTTATATCTTGGAAAAAAAATTTTAAGCATCCCAATTCGGGATCATTACGAACAAGAATGTAATGTAGCCGCCTTAAAAAAACTGGGCGTTCCTGTAGTTTATGAAGTGGGTAATGATTTTGATGAAATAATAGAAAATTGGTTAAATACTCCAACAATTTACCCAAAAATGCAAGCCAATAATATCAATGAAACCTTGCAATTTTTGTTTGATAACTACAATACGAAATAATGTATATTTATTAAGTTTGTAGCTTTGACAACTTTTAAAAAGTTGTCAAAGCTTTTATGAAAACTCTAAATCTTTAATCATTCAACATTTTCCACAATTTGTCTTTCAACTCTTGCAAACCTTGCTGGGCTACTGAGGAAATAAACATATAGGGTATACCTTTAAACGCTGTGTCTAATTGAATTTTCAATTCGGCTTTGAGTTCTTCATCCAGCATATCACATTTTGAGATGACCAACAACCGCTCTTTGTCGAGCATTTCGGGATTATATTTGGTCAATTCGTTGACTAGAATATCGTATTCCGCTTTGATATTTGGAGAATCAACAGGAACCAAAAATAACAAAGTTGAATTTCTTTCGATATGTCGTAAGAAATAATGCCCTAGTCCTTTTCCTTCGGCAGCACCTTCGATGATTCCTGGAATATCGGCTATTACAAACGATTGAAAATCTCTGTAAGCTACAATTCCAAGATTGGGTTTTAAAGTTGTAAACGGATAATCGGCAATTTTTGGTTTGGCCGAAGTTAAAACTGAAAGCAAAGTTGATTTTCCTGCATTTGGGAAACCGACTAAACCTACGTCTGCCAGCACTTTAAGCTCAAGAATCACGTCCATTTCAACCCCGGGCAAACCGGGCTGGGAATATCGTGGCGTTTGATTGGTCGAACTTCTAAAATGCCAGTTTCCTAGTCCACCTTTTCCGCCTTGACACAGAATTTGTTTCTCGCCATCTTCGGTAATTTCGAATAAAGTTTCGCCTGTTTCTTTGTCTTTTACAACAGTTCCCAGTGGCACTTCTATAAATTTATCTTCTCCATCGGCACCAGTGCTTCTATCGCCACTTCCATCTCCTCCACAACCCGCTTTGATGTGACGAGCAAATTTTAAATGGAATAATGTCCAAAGTCCTTTGTTCCCAACTAAGTAAACGTGTCCACCACGACCACCATCACCTCCATCTGGACCACCATATTGGATAAATTTTTCTCTATGCAAATGCGTAGATCCTTTTCCACCCTTACCAGATGAAACAAATATTTTTACGTAATCTACAAAATTGCCTTCTGTCATTTTTTTTTGTTTAAAGTTTAAGAGTTTAAAGGTTTAAGAGTTTAAAAGTTAGTTGATTTTCGATTAACTTCTACTACTTTAAACAACATTAGAC
>DMHA01000390.1:5130-24909 GCA_003449615.1 Flavobacterium sp. | reverse complement strand
CTTACCACTTGCAAATGATAAATATATTTTGATAAGAATGAGCCTAAAGTCTGTATTAAAAGTTTATCCATTAGTTTTGAAGACTCTTTTAGGGTTTGTAAAAATTAAAATATTTTAAAAAAATTTATACCTAAATTGATTATGTATAAGTTTCTTATGTATATTTGTGTTTCAAAATAGAGAATGAAGATGAAAAATCCACAATTATATAAAGGAAGTCTCAACACCATCATTATGAAATTGCTGGAGGAAAACGGCAAGATGTACGGTTACGAAATCACCCAAAAAGTAAAAGCCATCACCCAAGGCGAACTCAACATTACCGAAGGCGCTTTGTATCCCGCTTTGCACAAACTCGAAGCCGAAGGTTTGCTAGATGTAGAGATTGAAAAAGTAGATAATCGCTTGCGAAAATATTACAAACTCACCGAATCCGGTACGAAAGAAACCGTAAATCGCCTCTCGGAATTAGAGGATTTTATTAGAAATATGCAGACTTTAGTGAACCCGAAATTAGCCATTTAATTGTTTTGAAATGAAACTAACCGCAGAACAAATAGAATGCATCAATCGAACTTTAATTAAGAAAGGGATTAAGTTTGACGATTTAAAAATTGAAGTTTTAGATCATATCGCTTCACAAATTGAAAGTGAGATGAAAACGACCCAAACAACTTTTCCTGATGCATTTAGCAAAGTATTTGAACGATGGAATGAGGAATTTGTCCTAACCAGAGCTTATTTTTCGCTAGCAAACTATTATCCAAAATTGGCTAAGACTAAATTTGGTAATCAATTAAAATTGGAATTAATTACAGCAATTGCAATTTCGTTAGTATTAATTCTCAGTTTTCAATTGTTGCCTGATTCAAATGCAAAGTTTCAGTTTGTTTTTTGGATGAAGAAAGTCTTTTTTTATGCTTATTTTGGAACAATCGTAGCAATGCTTATTTTTATATTTTTAAATCAAAAATCAAAAATTTCATCTACTTATAAATGTTTATTTGATAAGCGGTTTGTTTCCATTTTTTGTTGGGTTTTTGTTGTTTTCAATGATAGAGTACCAAATAGTAATGTGGCTCAGAATATAATGGTTTTGTTGATGAGCTTTATGTTTATGTTTTTAATTTCTAGTGTTTATTTAGGGATTAAACATTATCAATTTCAGAAGAAATTTGCAATACAATGAATAAATTAACCACAGAACAAATAAGATGCGTTTCTCATTACATCCAATCTTTCGACATCAAATGGTATGAACTTCAAGTGGAATTGACTGATCATTTTGTTTCGATTATGGAAGAAATTTGGAACGAAGACAAAGAACTTACTTTTCATCAAGTGCAATTTAGAGCAGAACAACGATTTGGAAGGAACTATTTTAAAGAAGTTGAAAAAGAAAGGAAAATGATTTTGCAAAAAGAATACAACAGACAAATGCGAAAAACGGTGGCAGATTTTCTGAAATTTCCTAAAATTATAGGAAGTATTCTAGTAGGGATTTTGATTTATGATGTTTCTTTCTATTTCGAAAACCCACATAAATATATAGCGGGACTTTTTAGTTTGCTTTTGTTATTTGGTATTCCAAATTTATACATTTGGATTAAAAATCGCAAAATTAATGGCAAACGTTTTTTAGCCATAGAGATTTCTTCGGCTTTGGTTACAACATTTCCTTTGTTTGGATGTTGGGCTAGCTTTGTTAAGGACGAAGTAAAAGAATATCCAATATTAATCATACCATTTATTTGTCTTTGGGTTGTAAGTTTTTTGTTTTGTGTCACCGGAATTCATCTAACCAACAAAGTCGTTTCCAACATTAAAAACCAATACAAATTAAGCTAATTTGCGATGAAACTAACCACCCAACAAATAGACCTACTCTACACTTTCACCCGCCAGCATTATGTAGAATGGTACGATTTGCAATCGGAACTTGTGGATCATTTGGCGAATGCCATAGAAACCCAATGGCAAGAAAACCCCAAACTTAGTTTTGACGAAGCCTTGAATTTGGCATTTAAAAAATTTGGCATTTTTGGGTTTATGGGGGTGGTCGAAGAGAAACAAAAATTTCTTGATAAAAAATACAGAAAATTGATTTGGGAATATTACAAGGAATTTTTCCGATTACCAAAGATTATTATGACCATTGCTTTAGTTTATGGGTTTTACCATTTTGTCCGATTTTTTGAAGAAACAAAAGCAACTCTTTTTGGTTTGGTGCTACTTTCTATGCTTTTCTTTGGCTATTATCTCTATAAAATCGATAAAAACATAGAAACTACTCACAAAATCACAGGTAAAAAATGGTTGTTAGAAAACATTGCTTTTAAAAGAAAAAATTTTATTATTGCATTTTTACCCCTACATATTTTAAATGTAGTCTCAGTTTTTAATTCTGAACTTGACTATAATGGTCATTGGGCAAATTGGCACCTATTAATTTGCTGCATTTTCTATGTGTTATTTGTTTTGTATGTTTACATCCATTTGACTTTTATGCCAAAAAAAGTCTCGGAGGAACTCGCTAAAACCTATCCAGATTATTCTATAATTTAATTTGTAACTTTTCCATATTTTTACCAACTAATTCTCAAAATAAAACCAAAATATATGATTCTAAAATTCCTATATCTCGAATGGAAATCTTTTGTCCGTTCGGCTTCGTTTGGAACTAATTTGGCACTGAAAATCCTTTTAGGTTTTCTTGCCGTTCTATATACTTTTATTTTTTTAATGGCTGGATTAGGTGCTTTTTACGCCTTAAAAGAAATGCATCTTGATCCGTTGCAAACCGTAAACAAATACTTGATTTACTATTTTTTAATCGATTTGGGAATTCGATTAATGCTACAAAAAATCCCGGTAATGAACATCCGACCTTTGCTGATTTTGCCATTCAAAAGACCCACAATTGTTAACTTTTCGATAGGAAAAACGATTTTGTCTTTTTTTAATTTTCTACACGTTTTTTCCTTTCTTCCTTTTTCTATTGTTTTATTAGTCGAAGGTTATGATGTTTTGAGCGTGATACTGTGGCATTTGGCTATGATTGCCTTGGTTTACAGCAATAATTTTCTGAATATTATATTGACCAACAAAGACAATGTGTTTAGCATTTTCTTAGCCATCGTACTGATTTTGGGAGGTTTGCAATACTATCAGTTTTTCACGATTACCGATTATACTTCGGTGTTTTTTGATGGATTGTTCCATACCAAATGGATGTTTTTATTTCCAGTTTTGGGCCTGATGGGCTTGTATTATTTTACCTATAATTACTTAAAAACCAATTTATATCTCGATGCAGGACTTTCTTTAAAACACCAAATCGCCAAAACCGAGGATTTGACTTGGTTGAACCAATTCGGGACTTTGGGTACTTTTCTAAAGAACGACATCAAACTCATCAAACGAAACAAAAGATCGAGAACCACAGTAGTAATGAGTCTTTTATTTTTGTTTTATGGACTTATTTTTTTCAGAGAAAATTCACACCAACCTGAAGTAATGAAAATTTTTGCTGGAATTTTCGTTTCGGGCGGATTTCTTTTCACATTCGGACAATTTGTGCCTAGTTGGGACAGTTCCTATTATCCACTGATGATGTCTCAAAATATTTCATACAAAGGTTATTTGAGTTCAAAGTGGTGGCTAATTGTTATTGCCACATTCATTTCCACTATTTTGGCTTCCTTTTATTTGTATTATGGTTGGCAAGTTTATCTAACGATTATTGTTGGAGCAATTTATAATATCGGAGTCAATTCGCATTTGGTTTTGCTTGGAGGTGCCTACACAAAAACCCCTATTGATTTGGAGTCCTCAAAAGGTGCTTTTGGCGACAAAAAGGCTTTTAATACCAGTGCTATGTTGCTAACGTTGCCTAAATTACTCTTACCTATATTGTTATATGGGGCAGGTTCTTGGATAATGAATCCAAATTTAGGACTTGCTTTTGTTGTTATTACAGGGCTTTTGGGGTTTGCTTTCCGGGACAAGGTTTTCTCAAAAATCGAAAAAATATATAAATCCGAAAAATATGCAACCATTGCTGCCTATAAACAAAAATAAGCTCCCCAACTCCCGAAAAGTCGGCACAGGCTCCCGAAAAGTCGGGACAGGTCCCCGAAGGGGGAGTTTAAAAAAACTCCTAACTCCTAACTTCAAATGATAAACGTACAAAATCTTTCAAAATCCTACAACGGAACTACCGTATTAAAAATAGACCATTTAGAAATTCCAAAAGGACAAAGTTTTGGACTTGTGGGCAATAACGGTGCAGGAAAAACCACCTTTTTCAGTTTGTTATTGGATTTAATCCAGCCATCGACAGGGCATATTATCAACAATGAAGTTCAGGTGAACACCAGCGAAAACTGGAAGCCATTTACCGCTTCATTTCTCGATGAAAGTTTTTTGATAGGCTATCTCACTCCCGAGGAATATTTCTATTTCATTGGCGATTTGCGTGGTCAAAACAAAGCCGACATCGATGCATTATTGACCAAACACGAAGAGTTTTTTAATGGCGAAATTTTGAGTAACAAAAAATATCTGAGAGATTTATCCAAAGGAAACCAGAAGAAAGTGGGGATTATCGCCACACTCATTGGCAATCCTGAAGTGATAATTTTGGATGAACCTTTTGCCAATTTGGATCCCACCACCGTAAGTAGATTAAAAAAAATAATTAAGGAATTGGCTCAAAATCCTGATGTTACCGTTTTAGTTTCCAGCCACGATTTGCAACACACGGTTGAGGTTTGCGAAAGAATTGTTGCTTTGAACAAAGGCGAAGTCGTAAAAGACATTCAAACATCGGCAGAAACCTTGCAAGAATTAGAAGCATTTTTTGCGGTTTAACATAGAGGTTATTGGGTGTTTTTTGAACCATTAATTAAGAAAATTAAGATTTGTATTGTACTTAATTTTAATGGTTAAAAAAAAGAATGGCTAAAGCATTTCCAGTATAACCAATATCGAAACAGATTGTCTTTATATCCAATTACTTTTAGGAAAATACTTTGAATATTTTATTAAATTCAGTTAGATGGTGACAAGATTTTTAAACTATTTTGAAATATCTAATGGTATAAATTTCTATATTTCAAAAAGAAACGTATTTTTACCAGTCATTATACTAAAATTCTCTTTTAAAAGTTAAAAGATAAACTGTTTCCCATTGAAAACTAAGATATTCAAACTCGCTTTCTTTATATTCCTTTTTGTTTTTTTTGTAGGCTGCTCTACTAAGAAAGACACTATTTTGTCCAGGAATTACCACGCTTTGACCACCAGAGACAATGTTTTATTTAATGGCCAACTTGCTTTAGACAAAGGGGTTATGAATATTAAAACCAACCAAAAAGACAATTTCTGGAAACGGTTGCCTGTCGAAAAGATGGAGATAAAAGAGGACAACTCTGAAAATGAAAACTCTAAAAATCCCGATTTTGAAGTGGCAGAAGCCAAAGCTGCTAAAGCCGTTCAAAAACATTCGATGAACATTGCTGGTCAGGAAAAAAATTATCAAATAGACGAAGCTTATTTGCTTTTAGGGAAATCAAGGTATTATGACCAACGCTTTTTTCCAGCTCTTGAGGCCTTCAATTATATTTTATACAAATATCCTACAAGCAGTAATATCCAACAAGCCAAAATTTGGCGTGAAAAAACCAATTTGCGTTTAGGAAATGACGAACAAGTTATAAAAAACATCAGCAAACTTCTTGAAGAAAAAGGCTTTAAACAAGCGAAGACTACCAAAGAAACCACCAATATATCGCTAGAAAAGGATGGTAAAATTGTAAATAACAACAGCAAACGGTCGAAAGGAAAAAAGATTAATAAACAAGTTATTGCCGATGCCAATGCACTTTTGGCTGAATCGTTTTTGAATTTAGAACAAAAAGACAGTGCTATTGTAAAACTAAAAATTGCCGAAAATTACACCAAGAACAATGCTGAAAAGGGACGTTATCGCTTTATTATTGGGCAATTGTATCAAGAATTGGGAATAAAAGATACCGCCTTGATTTATTATCAGAGCGTAATTGACATGAATAGAAAAATCGATAGAGTTTTTCTTATTCAAGCTCACGCCAAAAAAGCCCAATTATTTGATTTTGAAAATGACGACAAAGAGGAATTTGTAATAAAATATGACAAGTTAATTGCCGACCGAGAAAACAGACCTTTCAAGGGGTTTTTATTTTATGAAATGGGAGTTTTTTACGACAAAAATAATGATCAAGAATTGGCCAAAAAATTTTATAATGCTTCTTTAAAATCAAATTCTACTGACAATTATTTAATTGCTTCTAATTATCGGAATCTTGGAGACATGTATTTCAAAAACACCGATTTTTTTATGGCAGCCAAATATTATGATAGTACTTTAGTTAAACTGGATGTTAAAACTAGAGAATACATTCACATCAAGAAAGTCAGAAAAGATTTAGACGAAGTGATTGAATTTGAAACTATTGCAAAAGTAAATGATAGTATTTTGAATGTAGTAGCCATGAGCGATAATGATAAAGTTTTATACTATGAAGCATATATTGCCAAATTAAAAAAGGCCGAAGAAGAAAAGAAATTGTTAGAAGAAAAACAAAAACAAATTCAAAAAAACATTGACGCCAACAATCAATTCTCGTCCGATGACGATCCTAATTCAGGAATGCAACAAGGCAGACAAACCCCTTCCAAGAATTCTCTTGCACCTCCTGCTGTAAAAGGGATTTCGCCAAAAAGCTCTGCTAATGTCTTCTATTTTTACAACCCGTCAACGGTGGCTTTAGGGAAAGTAGAATTTAAGAAAAAATTTGGAAATAGGGATTTGACAGGAAATTGGAAATTGCCCACCATCAAAACCAATACAGAGATTGCTGATGCCATTGAAAATATTTCGGGTTCTGGAGATCAAAATCCAGAAAAACAAGCTATTGAATCAACACCACCTGAATATACTACTGCATTTTATATCGAAAAACTTCCTAAAACTCAAGTTGAAATTGATAGTATTGCCAAAGAAAGAAACTTTGTCTATTATCAACTTGGGGTCATTTATAAAGAAAAATTCAAAGAATATAAATTGGCAAGCCAAAAGTTAGAAAAATTATTAAAACAAAACCCAGAAGAGAAATTGGTGCTGCCAACGTTGTATAATCTATATAAAATATATCAAATTATTGATGTTGCCAAAGCCGAAGAGATAAAAAGCCGAATCTCTAGCCAATATCCCGATTCTCGATATGCACAAATTATAAACAACAAAACCCCAAACACAGCCACTGATTCTGAAACTGCAGAATTAGAATACAATAAATGGTATAAATTATATCAAGAAGAACAATTTGTTCCAGTTTTAGAAGAAATAGAATGTCTTATTTCCCAATATTATGGTGATGAAATTGTGCCAAAGTATGAATTGCTTAAAGCCAATATTATTGGAAAACTAAATGGATTAGAGTCTTACAAAAAAGCAATGCAGTTCGTAGCCGATAATTACGCATCAAGTGAAGAAGGAAAAAATGCTAAAGAAATTTTAACCACCCAAATTCCTTTATTAGAAACAAAAAATTTTGCCAAGCGTGAGTCAAAAAATTGGAAAGTTCTTTATAAAGTGAGTAAAGACGACGAAAAAACTTTAAAAAATATAGAAGAAAAATTCAAGAAATTCACTACAGGCGAAAACTTTATGAGACTGACTTTGATTTATGATGTTTTTACTGAAAAAGAAAACTTTATTGTAATTCAAGGGATGAAATCAGAAGCTTATGCCCAAAGTGTTGCTTCAATTTTGAAAGAGGATAAAAATTTTAAAATCACAGAACCAGCCATAATAATTTCGAGCGAAAATTATAAAATAGTTCAAATAAAGAAAAACCTATCAGAGTATTTAGCATTTATTAAACCCGCTCCTGTTGAACAACAAGCTGCCCCAACACAAGTTGTTCCGCAACCTAACATCACAAATGATGGTTCAAAAACAACCCCAGTCATAAAAGAATCCCCACAAGAAAATATACCCCAAAAGGATAATATCAACGAAGTTCCAACCCCTAAAAAGTAAATTATGTTTGACAAAAAACCAAAACCTTATACAGACCTTCTCGGAAAAACCAATAGAATTGTAGAAGGAACAACCATCAAAGGCGATATTATTTCGGAAGCCGATTTTAGATTGGACGGAGAATTAATAGGCAATTTTAATTCCAAAGGAAAATTAGTTATTGGTCCTTTGGGAATAATTACAGGCGATATTGTGTGCAAAAATGCCGATATCGAAGGAAAATTCAAAGGCAAAATACAAGTTTTAGAAATTTTGAATGTGAAACAAAAAGCAGTCATAATTGGCGAAGTTACCGTAGGAAAATTATCCGTAGAACCAGGTGCCGATTTTAGTGCAACTTGTAAAATGCAATCCAATTCAAAAATTACATTGGCAAATGACGGACAACCAAAAACGGGAGAAGGGAAATAATAATTCACTTAATTCTTATGCGCGTTTTTCAAGCATTGCTATTCAAATGTTTGTAATTATCGGCATTGGAACTTTCGGGGGAATAAAACTTGACGAGTATTTTCAAAACACCAACAATTTGTTTACCATAATCTTGTCATTGATTTCAGTAATATTATCAATATTATATGTAGTTTGGGGCATTATTTCCTCTTCAAAAGACAAAGAATAAAATGATTTCAACATTTCAATCTAGACAAATTTCGTTTTTAACTCAAAGCTTTTTATTTGCAATTGTAATTTTCTGCAGCCATAGTTATTTGTTGTTTTATTTTGCAACTTATACTGTTTTTTTCTTTCCTATTTGGCATATTTATCTTTTTAATCTCTTAGCAACAGTATTGCTTTACACAATTGTCAATTACAAATATTCAAAGGATAAAACCACGGTTTTCAATACTTTTATGTTAAGTACTTTATTAAAAATGGTTTTAGTAATTGTTTTTTTATTGCCACTTTTGATTGGAGAGATAAAAGATAAAAAACCAGATGTATTCAATTTCTTCATAACCTATTTTTTATTTCTGATCTTTGAAGTCTATTCAATTGTGAAACTCCTTCAAAATAATGTTTCCAAATGACTTTAAAACAAAGAAAAATATAGTTTGTATATTAATAACAAAGTGTGTAGATTTGCAAAAAATTTAAATAAAGTATTTTAAGTCATAAAATATGGTATTAAACACTTCTAAAGTTGCATTGATAACAGTGTTGTTATTATTTAACACAGTATTTTTGAATGCAGCAGAAACCAAAGAAAAAGAAAAAAAGGAATCGTTCAACGCAAAGGAAATGATTATGCATCACGTTAAAGATGCACACGAATTTCATATTGTTGAATGGAATAACAAACCTATTTCAATATCATTACCAATAATTCTTTGGACTAACAAAGGTTTATCAATTTTTTCTTCAAGCGAATTTCATCACGATGATTCAGGTCATCAAATCGTAGAAAAAGACGGAAACAAATTTGTTAAACTGCACGAAAAAATTTACCAACTAAATAATGGTTCAAATTCTGTTGAATTTAACAAAGAGCACCACCCAGAAAATGCTTCACTCCCATTAGATTTTTCTATCACAAGAAATGTATTTATGATGTGGGTTTCTGTGATTTTATTGTTATTTCTGTTTATTACTTCAGCTAGAAAGTATAAAAAATCCAAAGACAATGTTCCAACAGGAATTGCAGGTTTTGTAGAACCTCTAGTTGTTTTTGTTAGAGATGAAATCGCAAAACCAATGATTGGTGAGCACAAATACGAAAAATATATGCCCTATTTATTAACGGTATTTTTCTTTATTTGGATTAATAATATTTTTGGATTGATTCCAATTTTTAACGGAGCAAATGTTAGTGGGAACATTGCATTTACTTTGACATTGGCCTTGTGTACATTTATAATTACTACATTTAGCGGTAACAAAAATTATTGGAAACACATTTTTTGGATGCCTGGAGTTCCAATTCCAATGAAAATATTTTTAATGCCAATTGAATTAATTGGTATATTCACAAAACCAGTTTCATTAATGATACGTTTATTTGCTAACATTACAGCAGGACACATTATTATTTTAGCATTAATGTCACTAATTTTTATTTTTGAAACCGTTTGGGTTTCGCCAGTTTCAGTAGCATTCTCATTATTTATTGGAATCATAGAAATTGTCGTAACCGCAATACAAGCCTATATTTTTACAGTGTTGTCCGCCTTATATTTTGGTATGGCAACTGAAGAAGAGCATCATTAATTAATTTAAATTTTCTATTATGACTATTACTGGAATTGCAGCAATTGGAGCTGGTTTAGCAGCTATTGGAGCTGGTATTGGAATTGGTAAAATTGGAGGATCAGCTATGGACGCTATGGCTCGTCAACCAGAAATGCACGCAAAAATTCAAGCTTCAGCCTTGATTTTAGCAGCTTTCGTTGAAGCAGTAGCACTTTTCGGAGTTGTTGCAGCGTTAATCGTTTAATTATGATTGATTAAATATAGAGATAGCGGTTGGCTATCTCTATGTTTTTAATTTAAAAAAACTAAAAAATGGATTTAATAACACCTGGATTAGGATTAGTATTTTGGACGATTATAACGTTCTTAATATTACTTATTATATTAAAAAAATTCGCTTGGAAACCCATTCTTGGAGCAGTTAGCGAAAGAGAAGAGTCAATCAAAAACGCACTACTTTCTGCTGACAATGCTAGAAAAGAAATGCAAAACCTTCAAGCGGATAACCAACGTATTTTGCAAGAAGCTAGATTAGAGCGTGATGCTATGTTGAAAGATGCTCGTGAAATCAAAGAAAAAATGGTTGCCGACGCTAAAAACGAAGCACAAGTTCAAGGTCTAAAAATGATCGAACAAGCAAAAGCAGCTATCGAAAGCGAAAAAAACACAGCTATGGCCGAATTGAAATTGCAAGTTTCGACTTTGTCTATAGAAATTGCCGAAAAATTATTAAAAGACGAATTATCTAACAAAGCTACTCAAGTAAAATTAGTGGAAAAAATGTTAGGCGACGCTAAATTAAGCTAATATGTCAGGTACAAGAGCAGCCATTCGTTACGCAAAAGCCATTTTGGAAATCGCAGACTCCAAAAAAGTAGCTACTCAAGTTGCTGCCGATATGGCATTGATTACTGCTACCATTAATACAAATGCCGAATTGAATACTTTTATTCAAAGTCCGACTATTAATGTAGATCAAAAAGAAAGTGCGCTTTTGGAAGTTTTTGCCAATGCCAATGCAGTAACAAAAAGTCTTTTTCATTTATTAAAGGAGAACAAAAGATTTGAAATTTTAGATGCCATTGCATTAGAATATAACAAATTGTTCGATATTATGAATGGTGTCGAAGTGGCAAAAGTTACTACGGCAATTCCTATGGATGCGGCTTTAGAAGCCAAAGTTTCGGCCAAAATTGCAACATTTTCGAATAAGAAAATCACAATTGAAAACACAATAGACCCTTCTATTATTGGAGGATTTATTCTAAGAATAGGCGATAAACAATACAATGCTTCCGTTGCCAACAGATTACAAGTTTTAAAAAGAGAATTGTCTAATTAATTTTAAATTATTAGATTATGACAACTTTACAACAAGAACGAAAATTAGCGAAGACTTATATAGGATATATTGAAAAATTAAGTCCTGAAGTGAAATTAGATATTATAAAAAAATTGTCTGAAAAGTTGGAAAAACCTACTGAAAAATCTGATGTAAAACCGGATTCTTATTTTTTTGGAGCTTGGAAAACAGACCAAACTATTGAGGAAATGATTGAAGATTTAGAAGACTCTAATTTTTATAAAAGAAAAATAATTGATTTTTAATGTATTTACTAGATACAAATATCATAATTTTTTCATTTCGAGGAAATAAAAAAGTCAATGAAAAAATTTCAGTAGTAGGATTTAAAAACTGTTATATTTCTGAAATTACGATTGCTGAATTGCATTGTGGAGCAGAAAAAAGCAACAACAAAGCATATAACATCAACTTATTAAATGAGTTTTTAAAAAAGGTTACTGTCATTCCTATTAAAGATGTTATAGATTGTTTTGCTTTTGAAAGAGTTAGGTTGGAAAAAATTGGAAACAAATTAGATAATTTCGATTTATTAATTGGTGCTACCGCAATTGTAAATAATCTAGTTTTAGTTACTAATAATACTAAACATTTTGACAGAATGTCGTTAAAAAGCATAGAAGATTGGACAAATTGAATTTAAAGATTATAATATAAATAATTATGGCGGAAATTAAACCTGCTGAAATTTCAGCAATATTAAAAAAACAAGTAGAAGGATTCGAATCAGGAGCAACACTTGAAGAAGTGGGTTCAGTACTCAATGTAGGAGATGGAATTGCTCGTGTTTACGGACTTTCTAATGTTCAATACGGAGAATTGGTAGAATTTGACAATGGTCTTGAGGCGATTGTTTTGAATCTTGAAGAAGACAATGTGGGTGTGGTACTTTTAGGACCATCAACAGGAATCAAAGAAGGTTCAACTGTAAAAAGAACACAACGTATTGCCTCTCTTAAAACAGGAGAAGGAATGGTAGGTCGTGTTGTAAATACTCTTGGTTTTCCAATTGATGGAAAAGGCCCAATTACAGGCGAATTATTCGAAATGCCATTAGAAAGAAAAGCGCCTGGAGTTATCTTCCGTCAACCCGTTACCGAACCATTACAAACTGGTGTCAAAGCCGTTGACGCAATGATTCCAGTAGGTCGTGGACAACGTGAGCTAGTTATTGGCGACCGTCAAACAGGTAAATCTACCGTTTGTTTGGATACCATTTTGAATCAAAAAGAATTTTACGATGCAGGAAAACCTGTGTTTTGTATCTATGTTGCCATTGGACAAAAAGCGTCAACGGTAGCAGGAATTGCCAAAATGTTGGAAGAAAAAGGCGCCATGGCTTACACAGTTATTGTGGCTGCCAATGCTTCTGACCCAGCGCCAATGCAAGTTTATGCTCCTATGGCTGGTGCTGCAATTGGTGAATATTTCAGAGATTCAGGTCGTCCCGCTTTGATAGTTTATGATGATTTATCAAAACAAGCTGTGGCGTATCGTGAGGTTTCTCTTTTATTAAGAAGACCACCGGGACGTGAGGCTTATCCTGGAGACGTTTTCTACTTGCACTCTCGTTTATTGGAAAGAGCTTGTAAAGTAATTGCCGATGATAGTATCGCTAAAGACATGAACGATTTACCAGATTCGTTGAAAAGTATTGTAAAAGGTGGTGGTTCATTAACGGCTTTGCCAATTATCGAAACGCAAGCGGGTGACGTATCTGCTTACATTCCAACGAATGTAATTTCGATTACTGATGGTCAGATTTTCTTGGATGGAGATTTGTTCAATTCAGGAGTTCGTCCAGCCATCAACGTAGGTATTTCAGTATCTCGTGTGGGTGGTAACGCTCAAATTAAATCGATGAAAAAAGTGGCAGGAACTTTAAAACTTGACCAAGCACAATTCCGTGAATTGGAAGCATTTGCTAAGTTTGGTTCTGATTTGGATGCTGTTACTTTGAACGTTATTGAAAAAGGAAAAAGAAACGTGGAGATTTTGAAACAAAATCTAAATGACCCTTATACTGTTGAAAATCAAACGGCTATCATCTATGCAGGTTCTAAAAACTTATTGCGTAATGTTCCAGTAAATAAAGTGAAAGAATTCGAAAAAGATTATTTAGAATACTTGAACAACAAACACAGAGCTACGCTAGATGCTTTGAAAGCAGGAAAACTTACTGACGAAATTACAGATGTTTTGGAAGCAGTAGCAAAAGAAATTTCAGCAAAATATAATTAAGAAATGTATATTGTATAATGTAAATTGTATCGAAAGAAACTCTTTACATTATACATTTTACAATTTTTTACAATATACAATCTAAATAAAATGGCCAATTTAAAGGAAATCCGTAATAGAATTACTTCCGTTTCATCGACGATGCAAATTACTGCTGCGATGAAAATGGTTTCTGCAGCAAAGCTAAAGAAGGCACAAGATGCCATCACGGCAATGCGTCCTTATGCCGAAAAATTGACGGAATTATTACAAAATCTTTCAGCAACTCTTGATGGAGACATTGGAGGAGAGTTCACAAAACAACGTGAGGTTAAAAAAGTATTAGTCGTTGCCATCACTTCAAACAGAGGTTTGTGTGGTGCTTTTAATGCCAATGTGATTAAAGAGGTGAAAAACCGTGCTGATTATTACACAGGAAAACAAGTAGATGTTTTCGCCATTGGAAAAAAAGGAAACGATATTTTGACTAAAACCCTTTCAGTTGTTGACAATCAAAGTCAGGTTTTTGATCATTTGACTTTTGAGAATGTTACTGTAATTGCCGAAACATTGACTCAAAAATTTGTTTCAGGAGAATATGATAAAATCGAATTGGTTTACAATCAATTTAAGAATGCCGCAACTCAAATCGTTCAGGTAGAGCAATTTTTGCCGTTGGCCGCGATAAAATCAGATAAAAAAGTTTCAACTGGAGATTATATTTTTGAACCTTCCAAAGAAGAAATTGTACTGACTTTGATTCCAAAATCATTGAAAACACAATTGTACAAAGGAGTTAGAGATTCATTTGCTTCTGAGCATGGAGCGCGTATGACTGCAATGCACAAAGCAACCGACAACGCCACCGAGTTGAGAGATCAATTGAAATTGACTTATAACAAAGCACGTCAAGCTGCGATTACTAACGAGATTTTAGAAATCGTTGGTGGAGCGGAAGCTTTGAAAGGATAATTTTTTTATTCTATACAGATAGTAAAAGTCCTGCATTTGCGGGACTTTTTTTGTTTTCTAAAACCTTAAATTTACATAATATTTAACTTGAGCAGCACTAAACATAGACTTATTGATTAGTTCACATTAAATTAACATTGACCGATTTTAGTAAATATTTGTTAATCTATAAGTAACATTCAGGATTAATTTTCAAGGTATTTTTGTAGAAAGTTTATAAAGTATGAAGAATTTGAAACTAGTGCTATTCACCTTTCTTTTTGCAACCATTGCCACGGCACAGATAAAAGGCACCTTGACAGGTTTCACTATTGATAAAGATGTGAACAACGGTGCATTAGCATTTGCAACTGTTTTAGTAAAAGAAACTAAAACCAGTATATTGTCCGATGAAAACGGAAAATATTCTATTTATTTAAATCCTGGAAAATATACAATTGAATTTAGCTTTGTAGGGTACGAATCTTTTGAAAAAGCCATAACCATTAAAACAGGACAGGTAACTACAATAGATGGTCATTTAGGTTCCGGAAATTATACCTTAAAAGATGTTACAGCTGAAGCAGTTCCTATGAAGAATACAGAATCTGAAATCATAGCTGAGGTCAAATAAAGCCAAACAAGTGGTTAATGACATTGCAGCAGAGATAAGTCTAAAGCAACAAACAACCCTAACCGTGTTGAGAGATCAACTGAAATTAACCTACAACAAAGCACGTCAAGCGGCTATTACTAACGAAATCTTGAAATCGTTGCTGGAACGGAAACATTTAAAGGATAAAGCCCCCTAACTCCCGAAAAATCGGGACAGGCTCCCAAAGGGGGAATTAGAATACAGAAAGCCAGCAAAATTTGTTGGCTTTTTTGTTTAATATTATATCTTTGACTATCTAAATAAAAATAATCATGGAAACACTTCTATTCAACAATGATTCTAAACAAGATTTAGACTTGTTGTTAGATATTGCTCGAAAAATAGGTTTTGATTTAAAAGTAGCCCCTAAAAGCAGCTCAAAAACAGAGGTAAAAGAATTAAGTTTAAAAGAAAAAAAATATCTAAACAACTTAAAGAAAGCCGCAACAGAAATGAAAGAAATCTCATCAGGAAAACGAGAAGCACAAACTTTGCAATCATTTTTAGATGAATTATAACATAATTATCAGCGAAAACTTTAAAAAAGAACTGAAGCCTTTAGCTAAAAAATTTCCCTCAATAAAATCAGACATTCAATATTTATTGGATAATATAGAAAAAGAACTAGCCTTATCGACTGATTTGGGTGGTGGTTTTAGAAAAATTAAACTAAAAATAAAATCTAAAGGCAAAGGATCTAGCGGTGGAGGCAGAATTATATCACACGAAACCATCATTGCAATTAATGAGACTAACTTAGTTTTTGGTTCCATATATAACAAAACCGACTTTGATAGTATTAACATCTCTATTCTAAAGAAAACATTACGGCTTTAATTCTTTGATTTTAAGCAATGAAAGAATATCACAAAAGCCACATCCTCCTCAACCTCTCCAAAGAAGTAACTTTCAAAAGGAGAATTAGAATATAAAGCAAGCAAAATTTGTTTGCTTTTTTTATTTTTTTAAAATGTAGTAACAATTGATTAAATTTGTTTTTTTTAATCTTCAAAATGGCAATAGTTACCAAATTTTCCGATTTAGATTTGACCAAAACCTATAGTTATGCTGACTATTTGTTGTGGCAGTTTCAAGAGCGTGTCGAATTGATAAAAGGAAAAATATTCGAGATGAGCCCAGCTCCATCCAGAAAGCATCAGATGGTGTCTAGGGTGTTGAACAGGTATTTAGATCGGTATTTTGAGCACAATCCTTGTGGATTATATGATGCTCCATTTGATGTTCGCCTAATTAATTTTAAGAAAAGCACCGAGGACAAGAAAGTTTTCACGGTGGTGCAACCCGACCTTTGTGTGGTTTGTGATGAGTCGAAGCTGGACGACAGAGGTTGTATTGGTTCCCCAGATTTGGTCATTGAAATTTTATCACCAGGCAATTCCAAGAAAGAAATGGGAATAAAATTCAATCTTTATCAAGAAAACAAAATCAAAGAATATTGGATTGTGGATCCAACAGAACAAGCTATTTTTGTTTATACGTTAAAAGATGAAACCTATATTGGGCTTAAACCTTGCATAGAGGACGAAAAAATTACAAGTCCGCTTTTTCCAGCTCTTGATTTTGAAATCAAAAAAATATTTGCAGATATTAAAACCCATAAAAAATAGCCAAATTTGTTGCATTATTATTATTTCATCAACAACTTTTCATCTGTTCATTTTGCAATTGGACAAATTCGCAAATAATTTTTTGTCGAGTTATATCATAAAGTATTGAACTATTTTACAAATTTTATTAGTATAATATCCTAAATTTGAATCCAAATTAAATCAACTCATATTAAAAAGTTGTGAAACTCGACCTATCCTCAAATTAAAAAAATGAAAGTAACACAACACATAGAAAATGCTAAAGGAAAACCCTTGTTTTCTTTTGAAATTGTTCCACCACAAAAAGGAAGTAACATCAAGGATTTGTATGAAAACATAGATCCTCTGATGGAGTTTAAACCGCCATTTATAGACGTAACCACTTCGAGAGAAGAGTATGTTTATATCGAAAAAGATGGTCTTTTTGACCGTCGAATTACTCGTATGCGTCCCGGAACCGTTGGGATTTGCGCTTCTATTCAGCACAAATATGGAATAGATGCCATTCCGCACGTTTTGTGTGGCGGCTTTACAAAAGAAGAAACTGAATATTTATTGGTAGATTGTCACTATTTGGGAATCGATAATTTGGTGGCACTTCGTGGTGATCCGATGAAAGGCGAGAAATATTTTGAACCTACAAAAGGCGGAAATACTTATGCAATAGATTTAGTAAAACAAATTAAGGCGATGAATGCTGGGCAGTTTTTACACGAGAAATTACCTGTGCAAAATGCTCCAGACTTCTGCATTGGTGTTGCAGGTTATCCCGAAAAACACATCGAAGCACCAAGCCTAGAAGCTGATTTGAAAAGACTAAAAGAAAAAGTAGAGGCGGGTGCCGATTATATTGTGACACAAATGTTTTTTGACAACCAACGGTATTTTAAGTTTGTCGAAGCAGCTCGTGCCATTGGAATTAACGTTCCAATTATTCCAGGAATCAAACCCGTAGCGGTGAAACGTCATTTGCAAATGTTGCCCCAAGTTTTTTGGTTGGATATGCCTCAGGATTTGATTCATGCTATCGAACAAGCCAAAGACAATGCGACGGTTCGTCAAATAGGCGTAGAATTTGCGGTGCAACAATCCAAAGAATTGATAGAATTTGGCGTGCCTTTCGTGCATTATTATTCAATGGGGAAATCCGATAATATCTATAATATCGCAAAAAAAGTGTTTTAATTGAACTTTTTATAAAATTCAAAAACCCGTTTAATTTGATTTAAACGGGTTTTTTTGTTCTAATCGTTGGCTGATTTTATAATTTTAAAAACTTTTCTGTACTAATTAATGGCAATTGGTAGGCTATAAGTAGATCTTACTATTAGCCCTTTTTGTTGTCCCGGAATCCATTTTGGACTTTGTTCTAAAACTCGAATTGCCTCTTTTCCTGTGCCAAAGCCTAAATCTCGTAAAACTCTTATATTAGTAAGAGTTCCATCTATTTCAACGACAAAAGTTACAAATACTTTTCCTTTTATTTCTTTTGCTTCACGAGGGGTTATGTAATTTTTTGCAATGTATTTTTGAAACTCTTTGATTCCTCCTGGAAAATCTGGTTTTACATCTATTCCAGCACAACTGTAAAGAGAATTCTGATTGGGGTGTTCTGTTTTTTCTTGTCCGTAGCCTAATTGTATTGCAAAAAACAAAACTACTGGTAATAAAAAGTTTTTCATTTAAAGGGGTTTTTAAAAGGGTTTTGTTTTGTAAATATATTCTTTATTTTGAATTATTTATAACTTCATTTAAAAATAAGTGTATTGTTTTTTTTGCTAATAAAAAAGCTCGTTTAAAATCATTTTAAACTCTCTTTTTTTGTTTGTAAACTTTGACTGCTTTCTGAAAAATGCAACAATCCAAAGAATTGATAGAATTTGGCGTGCCTTTCGTGCATTATTATTCAATGGGGAAATCCGATAATATTCATCAAATAGCCAGTCAGGTTTTTTAAATCCAATGTTTCCAATGCTTCCAGCCTTTGAAAGGCTGGAAGCATTAAAAGCATTAAAATTTAAGTTGTAATTTCCCTAAAAACTGCTTCCAGATTCTTATTCTTTTGATTCAATTGCAATGTTTTCAAACCATTGGCATTAGCAAAATCAAAAACAGCTGGACGCATATCTTTATCGGCGTTGAAAGTCAATTCCCAAATCATATCGTGGGTATTTTTATAAGAAGTCAGATTCTCTATTTTGGCAATCAACTGTTCTTCGACTTTAAAGTCAAATTCCACTTCTATGATTTGTTCCTTGTCGGCAGAAATTAAATTGTCCAGTTTTTTGTCGGCAACAATTTTTCCTTTGTCGATAATAATGACACGGTCGCAAATCGCTTCTACTTCCTGCATAATGTGGGTCGAAAGGAAAACGGTTTTGTCTTTGCCCACATTTTTTATCACATTTCTAATTTCGACTAATTGATTTGGGTCCAAACCTGTGGTTGGTTCGTCCAGAATCAAAACATCGGGATTATGCAATAAAGCGTTTGCCAAACCCACACGTTGTCGATACCCTTTAGACAATTGCCCTATTTTCTTGTGGCTTTCATTGGACAAACCCGTCAATTGAATCACTTCTTCAATTCTAGATTTTGCAACTTTATACACATCGGCATTGAAAGCCAAATATTCTCTCACATACAAATCCAAATATAACGGATTATGCTCTGGCAAATAGCCAATAGATTGTTGCACGGCTTT
>DMHA01000390.1:0-4973 GCA_003449615.1 Flavobacterium sp. | reverse complement strand
CCTAAAAACCCAACGATTTCTCCTTTTTGAACCGTAAACGAAATGTGGTCCAATGCTTTTTGAACCCCGTAACTTTTCGAAATATTATTAACTTCTATAGACATCGTTTTCTCTTTGTTGCAAAATTCTTACTATAAAAAATTACCTGCCTTTTTCATTATCAAGAGCCCAAAAACAACAACCGCCTTGTGATTTTTTATAAATTGAGTCAGATTTGAAATCTCATGTTTTAGTCTCAAAAACTTTGTAAGTTTGTTAAGAAAAAATAGGGTTACACCAAATTGTGTGCAACCAAATATTGAGCAATTTGGATGGTGTTTGTAGCTGCACCTTTTCTCAAGTTGTCTGCAACAATCCACATATTTAAGGTATTGGCTTGGCTTTCGTCACGACGAATTCTACCCACAAAAACCTCATTTTTACCTTCGGAATATCTTGGCATTGGATAGGTAAATGTGTCCAGATTATCTTGAACTACAATGCCTTCGGTTTGACTTAGAATAGTTCTTACTTCGTTCACGTCAAAATCATTAGAGAACTCAACGTTTACCGCCTCGCTATGACCACCAACAACCGGCACACGAACGGCAGTGGCAGTTACTGCAATACTGCTATCACCCAATATTTTTTTGGTTTCGTTGGACAATTTCATCTCCTCTTTGGTGTAACCATTAGGTTCAAAACTATCACATTGTGGAATACAGTTGCGGTTTATTTTGTATTTGTAAACCATATCGCCTTCGATTCCAGCACATTCGTTTTCGAATTGTTGCACCGCTTTCACACCAGTTCCAGTGATGGATTGATAAGTAGAAACCACCACACGTTTGATATTGTATTTTTTGTGTAAAGGCGCCAAAGCCAAAACCATTTGAATTGTCGAACAGTTGGGATTGGCTATGATTTTATCATCTTTTGTCAATTCGGAAGCATTGATTTCGGGAACGATTAATTTTTTGGTTGGATCCATTCTCCAAGCCGATGAGTTATCGATTACGGTAGTTCCGGCAGCAGCAAATTTTGGTGCCCAATCCAGCGAAGTTTGACCTCCAGCCGAAAAAACGGCAATGTCCGCTTTCATATCTACAGCGGTTTGCAAACCTACAACGCTGTGTTTTTGTCCTTTGAATTCGATTATTTTTCCAACTGATTTTTCAGAAGCTACCAAGATTAATTCCGTGTATGGAAAATTGGTTTCTTCAATTACTTTTAACATTATTTCGCCAACCATTCCTGTGGCTCCTACAACTGCAAGTTTCATATTTCTAATTATTAAATTTTATTTTAAATTTTGAGATACAAAAATAGGTAATATATAAACGAAAACAATTGTGTTCACAAAAAATAACAAATTGTTATATTTGTAACAAACTGTCGGATTAGTTAATATTACGGCTAAAGTTATTAAAGGGATAATTATGGTTTGTTTGAAAGGTGTAAATGCAGCAATCACCAAAGAATTAATTGATAATTCAGAAATATAAATTTTATCGACTGTTAAATTTAAAGTAGCATCTGAAAGCAAAAGCATCAATCTATCATATATAAATCCCTTAAAAACAAATTGTTAATTTGTTTTTAAGGGATGACTAAATAGGGATTAAAATACATTAAAAATCTCAAAAAGCTAGTTTCTAGGAACGACTAATTAGCTTTATATGAAGTAATTTTATTGTTGCCTGTTAAGTAATAAATTTGACCAGTAATATCATCTACGGCATAATTAGGTGTTCTATCATTCCCTAGTGCTACCTGCCCTTCTGCCTGCCCGGTTATTTTACTTACTTTTAGTAATACAATTTCTTTGTCCTGTTGAGACATGATAAACATAAAATCTCGACCTGATTTAGTTGCTGTAATTCTAGCATTGGCTCTTCTAAAGGCTTCGTTTGCATAACTTGAAGCGGCAGTGCCTAAATTAGAATAGGCGTTACCTACCTGACTTATGAATCCTGCTGTGGCAAGATCCTTTTTTGCAACATCTCTTTCAATCGTAGCAATCGATCCAGAGATTAAATGAGATTGAGCACTAATTAATAAAGCTCTTGCAGCTGACGCATATAATAGAGCTCTTTTCCATCCCTCTTCACGTGGGGCTGGATAATATTTTACATATTCTGTTGTACCATCAAATTTGACTTTAGCAACATTTTGATCAGAGTTCAAGAAAATACCATCTTCTAAAACTTCTAATTGTCGTGGAGATTCTTTGCCTTGAAAAAATATTGGGGTTTTTGATAATTCTATTACTTCTTCTGTTTTTTTGTCAATAGTTTTTATGATTCCTGACGACAAATCAAAAGCATATATTTTACCTTCATATTCGGCGGTAAGGTTTGGACTTGTGGCTATGTTATTTTTCCACTTTAACAAGCCTTTACTTTGATCTAAAATATTCATCGATTGATCTGTAATATAGAGTATTGAACTCGCAAGAGGAACAATGCCTACAACGCTACCTCTAATTTTTACAGGGTCTTCAAAAGTAATAACTCCAGCTTTTGGATCAAGATAGTTTAAGAAGTCGTTAGATGATGTTTGAGAAACGAGTAAAATGCCATCATTAGATTTCATATAATTATAAATTCCTCCTTTGATGCTTATTCCTCGTCCTTTATTGCCCCATTTGCCAGATTTTGTTTGATAATCAAAAAGATTTATTTTAGTTCTGTTTCCATCATCTGGCAGGATGATTAAGCCGTTTTCTGTAAAATCTACAAATCCCAACTTTCCGTTAACTTCAAGATACCTGTCCCAAACTTTACTACCATCACTAACATTATAAGACATATAACGACTTGTATATTTCATTATAGGATTTTGAGAAGTAGAAATTGTTGTAAAAGGACTCTCCTGCTGCGACCCTAAATAAAAAGTAGTGCCATCGGGTTTTCTGTAGAATCTAAGATCTATATTGACAAGGTCGGTCATGTTATTTGCAGCTTCTTTCATTAGTTTTCCAAGAGCTCCTAACTTGTCAACACTCGCTGCCTCATCGGAGGTGGGTTTTTTCCAAATAGTTTTACCTGTACTAGCTTTTAATTTATAAATATTGAAAAGCGTTACAAGAAGTAATTCATCGTTACCCAATTCATTAACGGCAATGATGCGGTCAAATTTGTCATTCATAGACCAAGATAAACTACCATCAGACATTTTTACTGATACAATTATCGGATTATTATTCGCATCTTGTCCAGCTACCAAAATTGCATCTGAATTGTATAATAGAAAGTATTCGTTCACTTTCGCAATGCCTGCTTTAGAAGAATTAAACACTTCGTCTCCAGCAAATTGATCTATTAAATAAAAAACGCCGTTGTCCTTAATTGAAAAAAACGGACTGTTTGGCAATTCTTCAAAGCGATCTCTTGATATGTTCGAAAGTTTTGTCTTACTCCATTTTGTTTTTCCAGTTTCGCTGTCGATTCCCAATAATCCCTCTCCAGAAGATACTATTAGATTTCCCAAAGTAGTTACTTCCTGCCATTGAATAGTAGAAGTAAATTGTTTATTCCATTTTACCGCTACTTGGCTAAATGAAATTAATGGTAAAAGCATCGCAAAAAATAGTAAAATTTGGAAATTTAAAATTCGGTTTTTTTTCATAAGAATTGTTTTAAAAGTTAAGTAGGATTAATGAAATTTCAGTTGTTTTTTAACAACTAATAATCCACAAAACAAAAACCCTACCAAAAAGAATTTTTGCAGTAGTGGAGTTGTAAATTTTTTTTAATCGTTTACTAACTAATTAAAGGTTGGAAAGTTAAAAATGTAGCGGAAATTTATTTTTTGAGCAAATCTCTAATTTGAGTAAGCAATTCTTCTTGAGTTGGACCTGCTGGTGGTGCTGCTTCTACTGGTTTTTTGGTTTTGTTATAAGCTTTTACAACCATAAACATCACAAATCCCACGATTACTAAATTAACAATAGTGTTAATCCATGCGCCATATCTTACAGCAACTTCGACTTTTGCAGTAACACCTTCTGAGGCAACTACTTCAGGGGCTAGTACATATTTCATATCTGCAAAATCCATTCCGCCCGATAATTGTCCAACTAAAGGCATGACAATATCATTGACAAATCCTGTTACTACTGCTCCAACAGCACCGGCCATAATTACAGCAACTGCAAATTCGACAACATTGCCAGTCATAATAAAATTCTTGAACTCTTTTAACATAATTTAATTTTTTAATGGTTAATACTTTACGAATATAATAAAAAATAAAATCTACAGGAATTACTCTCTATAAAAAACCCGTTTTACTCTTTGAGAAATACTGGTAAGTATCTCATAAGGAATGGTTTGCAATTGATTAGCCATAAAAATAACTGTCGGGCTTTCGCCAAAAACAATTACTTCATCACCCTCTTTGCATTGAATATTCGAACAATTCACCATCAACATATCCATACAAATACTGCCCACGATGGTTGCTTTTTGATTATTAATGGTTACAAATCCAACACCATTTCCCCAATGTCTCGAAATTCCGTCTGCATAACCTATTGGGATTGTGGCAATTTTTGTGGTTTTTTCGGCAATAAATCGTCTTCCATAACCCACACTTTCGCCAGCCAGAATCGTTCTAATTTGTGAAATAATAGATTTTAATGTACCTACATTTTCCAAATATTTCTGCTCTTCGGCATCATTAGAAATGCCGTAAAGTCCGATGCCCAATCGAACCATATCATATTGTGCTTCTGGAAAATTACTGATTCCAGAGGTATTCAAAATATGGCGAATGGGTTTTATTTGCAATTCATTTATCAATTTTGATGATAAATTTTCGAATAAATCAATTTGAGAATGGGCAAAATCCTGATGCTTTAAATCATCGCTTGTTGCCAGATGCGACAAAATACTTTTGACGCTTACGAATTTGTTGTCTTTTAAAATTGCAATTAATTCGTCCAGATTTTCTGCTGAAAAACCCAAACGGTGCATTCCTGTGTCGAGTTT
>DMHA01000146.1:12382-14488 GCA_003449615.1 Flavobacterium sp. | reverse complement strand
TATTATTAAGTAAGGAAGAGATAGAAAAGCTTTAAAAATAAGCACTAAGTCAAAGGTGTTTTCGATAGCTTCGGAGTAATAATATCTTCTTAAAATAATATCAAGCCACGTTTTTTTGCGTGGTTTTTTTATACCCAAAAATACCTTTACTTTGTTACTATGAATTGGAGCGAATATATCAAAAGTTATCAATCCTACTTGAGGATTGAAAGGGGATTGTCGAAAAATACTATCGACAATTATTCTTTTGATATTGAACGATTGTGTTTTTTTTTGGAGTCTAATAATATCTCAGTTTCACCCATAAAGATAAGCGAAGAAACTATTCAGCAGTTTGTTTATAGCATTTCTAAAGAAGTCAATCCACGATCGCAGGCCAGAATTATTTCAGGATTAAAAAGTTTTTTTAGCTATTTAATTTTTGAAGATTATCGCCAAGACAATCCAATGGAATTGATAGAAACCCCAAAAACTGGCAGAAAACTCCCCGATACTTTATCTGTTCAAGAGATTGATTCTTTGATTTCGAGCATTGATTTGGCGACTAACGAAGGCGAAAGAAACAGAGCCATTCTGGAAACACTTTACGGCTGTGGTCTTAGGGTTTCGGAATTGGTTTCCTTGAAAATTTCGGATTTGTTTTTTGAGGAAGGTTTTATCAAAATCACTGGAAAAGGGAATAAGCAACGTTTTGTTCCTATCGGGAATTTGACCCAAAAATACATTCAAATTTATAGAGATTACAAAAGAAGAGATTTGAAAATAAAGAAAGGTTACGAAGATACCTTATTCTTGAATAGGAGAGGAGGACAGTTGACAAGAGCCATGATTTTTACGATAATCAAAGAGTTAGCAACTAAAATTGAATTGAAAAAAAGCATAAGTCCGCACACTTTGCGTCATTCCTTTGCTACACATCTACTAGAAAATGGTGCCGATTTGCGATCCATTCAATTAATGTTAGGTCACGAATCCATTACTACCACCGAAATTTACGTGCATCTTGACAGAAAATTTTTAGCTGAAGTAATTAATAATTTTCACCCAAGGAGGTAATTTTCAGATTTCAGATTTGATTTTAATATCGACTTACAAATCTAAACTTTGCAACTTTATTAAAAATAGTATTTTTTTAACTTTCTTTGCATTAAAGCTAATATCAAATAGGTTTCTAAATATCGAAAATCATATATCCTATATCGTAAATCTAATATCGTAAATCGTAAATAAAAATGACCTACGAAGGCACACTTACCAAAATGCAAACCGAGTTTGCCAACCCAATTCAATATTATTTGGTTTTCGAGAATAGTTTTTTGAATGTCAATCAATTGTTGAACAAGAATGTCGAAATTTCTTTTCAGGGTTACCAATGTTTAAATTGTGGCAAAAAGAAGAAGATTTTCAGACAAGGATTTTGTTATGACTGTTTTTATTCCAGTCCAGCCGTTGGCGATTGGATTATGAAGCCCGAATTGAGCACGGCACATTTGGGTATTCAAGATCGGGATTTGGTCTATGAAGAAAAAGTGCAATTGCAACCACATATTGTTTATTTGGCTTTGTCCAGCGGAATAAAGGTGGGTGTAACCCGAAAAACCCAAATGCCTACAAGATGGATTGACCAAGGTGCTTCTCAAGCCATTTCAATTGTGGAAGTGCCAAACCGTTATTTGGCAGGAATTACCGAAGTCGCTTTGAAAAATCATTATGCTGATAAGACTAATTGGCGGAAAATGCTCCAAAACGATGTAGAGCCTATTGATTTAATTGCCGAAAAACTAAAAGTCGAAAACCTGATTCCCGCTGAAGTTCAAGAATATTTTTACTCCGAGAAAAATGATTTGTACGAAATGCACTTTCCAGTTTTGGAATATCCCAAAAAAATAAACAGTTTAAGTCTGGATAAAACACCCAATTTTCAAGGAAAGCTAACCGGAATAAAAGGGCAATATTTAATTTTTGAAGACGGAACTGTTTTCAATGTACGTAGTTCAGAGGGGTATGTGGTTCGGATTGAGATTTGAAATTATTTAATTTTGACTCAATGTTTTTGATTGAAGAAAAACATTTAGAAATTAACACCTAACAGGTTGAAAAAACCTG
>DMHA01000146.1:10446-12316 GCA_003449615.1 Flavobacterium sp. | reverse complement strand
CAGGTTTTTTCAACCTGTTAGGTCTTTCAACTCGTGACATAATCAAATTATGATTGGTTCAATGTCTTGAAGAACCATAACCAACGGTTTCAACCGTTGGATTTATAATGTTGGAATTGGTTTTTGATACGTTTCCCATGGTTGAAACCGTGGGCTATAGTAGAAATCAAGGCGTTTTCGGCTCTTCTGCTTTTTTCTTTTTATTGAACAACCCATTCAACAAATCACCTGCTTTGGTTTTCACTTCTTCCTTAGTTGTGGGAGTTGTTGTTTTTGTAGTATCGCTGGGTTTTTTGTTTTTATTGAGGTAATCCGTTAATGCCGATGTTCCTTGTTTTACCAATCTATCTTTTTGCTGGTTTACTAATTGCGTAGTCAATTTTGTTACTGCACTATTAATGTCGGTCGAGATTTTTGGATTTGTAAAGTTTCCACCAAGTATTGCATTAATTGGAATACTTTGCATTTTTGAAGCATCGGCGGGAGATAATTTTGCAATTAAAGCACTCGCTTCCGCTCCGAGATATTTTGCTGGAACATCAAATTTGATATTGTAATTCATGCTTTGGTCAAAACCGTGCGTTCCGCCAATTGTCGCTTTAATGTCTTGGTATTTAATGTCGATAGGTTTCACATTTACTTTTCCATCTTTGAAAGTTAAGAACGCTTTCAAATCATTCAAATTCAATTTATTGACATCAATAAATTTTAAATTAGAACTAAAAGCGGTCAATAAAGTAGAATTTTTGGCATTTACCGTTGTGGAAAGCAGTTGCCCCAATAAATCACCCGATAGTGTTTTCAAGTCAGGAGTCAATTCTATTGCATCAAGAATACCATTCAATTTGATAGTCGAATTGATTTTCCCATTGATAATCCCTGCTATTGGTGCAATCTTTTTTAACATTTCGAGTTGGGTAAACGATTGGGCAATATCCACCTGATTCAAATTCAAATCCATATCGAAAACGGGCACTTTCCCTTTGGTAGAAACCGCTCCATTCATTCCAATTGTTCCTCCAAAAATTGACGAAATTACGTTTTGCAAAGTCACTTTTTCATCTTTCACAATCAGTTTTCCCGACACCTCTTTCAAGGTTAAATTATCATACAAAACGGTATTGGCATTTGCCGTAAGGGTACAATTCAAGAAAGCAGGAATTTTCATTGCTTCGGCTTTTTTAACCTCGGCTTTTGTTTCTTCGCCCGTAGTCATAAAATCATCTACCGCCAATTGTTTGGAATTCATATCAAAATTCCCTTTCAATTCTTGGTTTTTGAAAATAAATCCATAGAAATTTTCCAAAACTCCTGTCACACTAATATCACTTTTTCCGGTTGTGGCGTCGAATTGTTTCAAATGTACCTGACTTGGATTAAATTGTACCAAAGCATTGCTGATGGTCATTGTTTTTCCGTTTTCATCTGCATAATTGAAGCCCGACAAACTCATTGTACCCGCATTATTGATGTTTTGATACTGACTTTTCTCAACAGATAGCATATCGAATTTGGTGGTTACATCAGCTTTTAAAATTCCAGATAAAGGTTTGTCCAATTTAACAGGATAGGCTTTTGAAACGTTTCCTAAATTGATTGTTCCTTTCAAGGCAGCGTCAACAATAGCATTTTGAGTGATATTTCTAATATTGGCTTTGGCATTAAAAACGTCTTGATCGATGGCAAAAGACAATTTGTCTAAATTAACATAAGTGTCATTCAAAAGCCCAGTTTCGTTGATGATTTTGGTGTCGATTACAATATTCCGAACCGATTTTGGAAGATTTGGATATTGAAAAGAAGCGTTGTTGGAAGCAATTTTAATATTGAATTTTGGCACAGTTGTATCTGAATACAAACCTTTGGCAAA
>DMHA01000146.1:10017-10271 GCA_003449615.1 Flavobacterium sp. | reverse complement strand
CTGACCACCTTCAACCATTTGAATAAATCCATCCAATTCTATGGGCAGTTGGTTGATTAATGCTTTGTTTTCTTTGAATGTATATTTACTGTTGGCTAAATCTATTCCCAAAATAGCATCCAAGCTAATGGAAACATTTTTCATATAATTGATTTTGTCCATCGAAAGCAAAATTTTGGCTGTCGATTTGGTGTCTAAATCCAGCTTTTGAGCGGCAAAATCGCCAGTTCCTTCGTGGTTCAAACTGTCGATGA
>DMHA01000146.1:6791-9999 GCA_003449615.1 Flavobacterium sp. | reverse complement strand
AGTTCAAACTGTCTATAACCATTTTTATTTTGGAACTTTCGTCAAAATAGCGGAACTGAAAATTTTCGATTTTATAATTTTCTATTTTTAATGAAAGAGGCTTGCTTTTTTCATCGGTTGCCGCTTTGTCGTCCTTGATGGCAATGTCATAATTCCCTTTTCCTTCTTTGTTAAAAATGATGTTGATTAGTCCGTTTTTCGAACTAAAACCATCAATATTCATCGTTTCTTTTTCTCCTTTGAAAAGTTCCTTGATGGACATTTTCAAATTCAATTCGTCTAACGAAACCAATGTATCGCCCTCAAAAGGTGCTTTGTTGATGATGACAAATTTTTCTATCGTCACATTGGCGTTGGGAAAATTTTTGAACAAACTCAAATTGGCTTCTGCAAAAGAAACTTTAGCATTTACTTTCTCGTTGATGACTTGCGCTATTTTCGCTTTGATTTGGTCTTTAAATAAATAAGGAGTAGCAAATAAAATTCCTACAAGGAGCAGAATCACAATTCCAGATATTTTTAGGATTTTCTTAGTCATAACCTTGATATTTTTAAGAAATTTAATAATACAAAAATAGAGATTATAATTTTAAAAAGGATTAAAATATAGATTGTATTTACGAATAAAAAGTAAATTTTACAATAAACTAAGTTAGAAAAGCCGTTGGAGATAAATGATGAAATGTATATCTGATATTATTGAACTTTGCTAAAATTTTTGAGCTTATCGACTCATTATCAACTAATGTAATTTCAAAGCAAGTAGTGTTGCATTTTGAAAGAATGTAGTTTTAGATTTTGAAAGTTATATTTTGTGTAATTTCAAAATTTGGTGTAGTGTATTTTCAAAGTATATAGTAGTGTAATTTCAAAGTTAAGTATAGTGTAATTTCAAAATAGAATCGCTATTTTCAACTGTAAAACACACAAAATAAGCGAACTAGATGAATATGAACAGAATGGATATTTTAGAAATTTGTTTCCAATTTTGGTATTATCTGTTTTGGTTTTTTTTCAAAATATACCAATCAGTTTTTGCTGAATACTATAAATCCCGAGCAAAAGAGTCGGGATTTATAGTACATAAAACGTTTTATATCAAAATAAAGCTATAATAAAATGGTAAGCTTTTTTAATGAATCACCATCTCAAAAGGCATCACTGCTTGAACTCCTTTTCGGGCTTGAACCTTTTTAAATTGCTCCATCAAACGAAAAGTTTCCTCGCCCAATTCTTCTTTAATAAACGATTCTTTAGATTTTGCAAAAGGGAAATTCTTGAAAATATCATTCATATCTTTTTCATATTCAGGAAAGTTTTGCATAGTGTAGCTTTTAGTTTTTGCCAATGTTGCAGCTTCTTTTATGGCATCATCTAGACCACCTATTTTATCAACAAGTCCCACTTTCAGAGCTTGTTCTCCAGACCAAACTCTTCCTTGCCCAATAGAATCGACTTGTGCAACAGTCATTTTTCGTCCTGCGGCAACGTGCGATACGAATGTTTTATAAACCTGTTCGACCCCTTCGAGAGTAACAGTTTTAAATTTTTCGTCCATCGGCACAAACGGACTGTATTCGGCGGCATTGTCGTTGGTTTTGACTTGCTCGGTGTGGATGCCAATTTTTGTTGCCAATGGAGTAAAATTGGGCACTATCCCAAAAACGCCTATAGAACCCGTAATCGTGTTTTTTTCGGCAAAAATCTTGTTGGCATTACAAGCAATATAATAGCCACCAGATGCTGCATAATTTCCCATAGAAACCACCACGGGTTTTACTTTTTTGGTCAATTCAATTTCTCTCCAAATCAAATCCGATGTCAAGGCACTTCCGCCGGGACTGTCTATCCTCAACACAATGGCTTTCACATTTTCATCTTTTCTGGCTTCAATCAAAGAGCGATTCATCGAGCCTTCGCCAATGGTGTTGATGTCGCCTTCGCCACCCATAATTTCTCCTTGAGCATAAATAACAGCAATTTTATCTTGAGAATCAGCACTTTTAGAAGTGGTAGCTACTTTTTGAGCATAATCTAAAATATTGATTTTGTTGTAATCTTCGTCCTTGTCAACTTTCAATTTTTTTCGAATGGCATCGTGATATACATCTTCATAAGCAATAATATCAACTAATTTTTGGGCTTTTGCCATTTCAGGAGTTCTAGCCAAGAGACCGTTGGCAATTTCGTTTAATTTGGCTGTCGAAATTTTTCTGCTTTTCGAAATATCATCCAATACTGAACTCCAAACAGAGGTCAATAATTCCGAAATTTGTTCCCTGTTGTCGTCACTCATTTTGTTGTCTAAAAAGGGTTCTACTGCACTTTTGTATTTTCCGTGTCGAATAACCTCCATTTTAATACCTGATTTTTCTTGTAAATCTTTGAAAAACATCAACTCGGCCGACATTCCTTTGAAATCAAAATCACCCACAGGATTGATGTAAATGGAATTGGCAACAGAGTTTAAATAATATTCTTTTTGCGAATAGGAATTGGAGTATGCCATAACAAATTTCCCTGATTTTTTGAAGTCTTCCAAAGCATCTCGTAGGGCTTTACTTTGTGCCATTCCCAGTTCGGATACATTATTCAAGATAGAAATTCCTTTGATGTCCTTATCGGTTTTTGCAGCTTCGATAGCGATAATAATATCCGATAGACCTACTTTTTCTCCATCGGACAAAATGGTTACCCACGGATCTTTGTATTTTCCAGCATAATCATTTACGATGTTTTCTAATTTTAATTCGATAACCGATTCACTTTTTACGGATATTTCTTCAGAATCACCGCCAAAAATAGCAGCAATTAGTACTATTCCAAAAAAGAACATCATCAAAAAAACAAATAAACCCACAATGGTTGCCAAAACATTTCCTAAAAATCTCATAATTATATTTTTTTTAATAGGTAGTAAAACAAGTTGATTTGTTACAAATTTAAATTTTATAAACTGCAAAAATAGTTATCAACACTTGAGCAAATATAGTACAATTCTAAAATTGTTTTAGTTAATTTGCAGGGCATTCGCTTTTAAAAAAAGAAAAAAAAGTTAGCCACGACACGAACGAAGTGAACTGGCGAAGCAATTACACCAATTGTCACTAATTTTTATCAAATTTAAAATTGAATTGCACTAATTTTATTTCTTTCTAAGAATTCGTGTAATAAAAAATAATTCTAATTCGTGTTTATTAGTGTAATT
>DMHA01000146.1:4918-6720 GCA_003449615.1 Flavobacterium sp. | reverse complement strand
TCGTGGCGGAAATTTTTAAAAGCGAATGCCCTGGTTAATTTGTTCTAATTATGAAATCACAGAATCAGGTCGTTTTATCTTTGGGTACCAATCAGGGCAATCGTCTTTTGAATATAGAAAAATGCCTCGAATTGATTCATCAAGAAGTGGGAACGGTTATCAAAATATCGAAATTGTATGAAACGCCATCTTGGGGTTTTGATGGCAATGCCTTCTATAATTGTGCTTTGGTTGTTCATACTTTTGCGTCGGCACACAAAATTTTAGAACAAATTTTAAATATCGAAAAACGGATGGGGCGTGTTCGAGATGCTACTTCAGCCTACCAATCTCGAATTATAGATATCGATTTGATTGCTTTCAACGAAGAAATTATTGATGCAGAAAATCTTAAAATTCCACATCCTTTGATGCAAAACAGAAAATTTGTTTTGTTGCCAATGTTGGACTTGAATTTGGATTGGGTGCATCCAGTTTTTCATAAAAAAATAGCAAATTTACTCGAGATTTCGCCAGATGATAGTGTTTGTACATTCGTTCAGAATTTAGAAATGCCATTGGCTAAAATTCCTTTGGAGCGATACAATTATATAGCTTTTGAAGGAAATATTGGTGCAGGAAAAACCACTTTAACCACAAAAATTGCCGAAGATTTTAATGCCAAAACCATTCTCGAACGCTTTGCCGACAATCCGTTTTTGCCCAAATTTTATGAAGATCAAAACCGTTATGCTTTTCCGCTAGAAATGTCGTTTCTTGCCGATAGATACAAACAATTGTCCGACGATTTAGCTCAATTCGACTTGTTCAAGGATTTTATTGTGGCGGATTATCATATTTTTAAATCCTTGATTTTTGCCAAAGTTACGCTTGCAGAAGACGAATATCGATTGTATCGAACACTTTTTGATATTGTTTACAGAGAAATGCCAAAACCAGATTTGTATGTTTATTTATATCAAAAAACAGAAAGATTATTAGACAATATCAAAAAAAGAGGGCGAAGTTATGAGCAAAATATTCCTGCTGATTATTTAGATAAAATTAATAATGGCTACCTGGATTATATCAAATCTCAAACCAATTTGAATATTTTGATTATTGATGTTTCAGACAGGGATTTTGTCGAAAATCAAAGTGATTATCTTTATGTTTTAGAGGCAATCAAAGAAAAAATAGGTAAGTAATTTATTCTTAAAAGTATAATTCAATACATTAGATTAGTTCTTTTTTTTCTTGTCTGCAATCTATTCAAAACGGATAGCTTTTACTGGTGAAATTTTAGTAATCATATAAGAAGGAATGAGCAAAACCAAAAGGCAAACGGTAATTGTGAGTAAATTTAACAGCAAAATATAGCCCAAATTGATTTCAACAGGGGCTTGACTGACATAATAATTCTCCGGATTGAGCTGTATTATACCAAAATATTCTTGAATTAATAAAAGAGAAATACCAATAGCATTTCCCCAAAACAGCCCTCTCAAGATAAGATGAAAGGCATTATATAGAAATATTTTTCGCACCGACCAGTTGTTAGATCCCAATGCTTTCAGTATGCCTATCATTTGGGTACGTTCTAGTATGAGTACTAACAAAGCAACAACCATATTGATAGTGGCAACAACTATCATCACCACTAAGATGATGATAATGTTTAAATCAAAAAGTTTGAGCCATTCAAAAATGTAACTGTATTTTTCGATTATGGTTTTTGTGTCGAGTGTTGAGGATGTCTGTTCGTAAACTTGTTCGCCAACCGTTTTGATATTGCTAAAATCTTTGGCAAAAACTTCAAAAGC
>DMHA01000146.1:0-4802 GCA_003449615.1 Flavobacterium sp. | reverse complement strand
CCTATTATATAAGTAGCGTCAAATTCCTGAAATCCTGAATTGAAAATTCCCACTATTTTGAATCTTCTTATGTTGGGCAATTTATTTTGGTCTTCTTTGATGAAAAAAGTATTGAAAGAATCCCCCACTTTTAGATTCAATCGGTTGGCTAGCAATTGTGATAGTAGTACTTCTTGATTCAGATTTTGTGAAAAATTGGGTAATCCTCCTGAAACTAGATATTCCTTTATATTATCCCATTGATAATCGGTGCCAACGCCTTTTAGAATTATTCCCTCAAAAGCAGTTTCGGTTCTAATAATTCCAGCCTTGCTGGCAATCGCCTGAATATGATTTACTCCTGGAACGGAATGAAATTTTGGATAAAAATCTTGATTTTTTGAAACAGAAACAAGCGTAACTTCGGATTGATTGTTGTCATAATTCGAAATAATAATATGCCCGTTGAAAGCAGAAACTTTATCTCTAATTTTGTGTTGCAATCCAATTCCAGTAGCAACAGACACAATCATCATAATCATTCCGATGGCAATGGCCGAAATGGCAATTTTGATAATGGGTGCCGATATACTGCTTTTATAATCTTTGGCAGTAATGAGTCTTTTGGCTATAAAATATTCTAAATTCAATTTGATTATAATTTAATTTTGCTTGTGCCAAAATTACGGTTAAAATTGATGAAATTGATTTCCATTTTTTAAAAGAATATATTTCACAACTGAATTTTCTTTTTCATTTCTTCCACAATATTGAAAGCAGCTGGACAAATTGCTAGGTTTTTCAATGTTAAATCGGTAATTTGATGAAACTTTTTTCTATTGGTATGCGGAAATTCAGCACAAGCCTTTGGACGAACCTCATAAATAAAACAGCTATTATCACTCTCCAAAAAAGTACAAGGAACATTTTGCAATACATAATCTTGGTCTTCGTCTATGCGTAAATATTGATTGATAAATTGCTGTGGCTTTTGTCGCAAATGTTTCGAAATCCTTTCAATATCGGCAGAAGTGAATAATGGACCAGTAGTTTTACAACAATTAGCACATTGTAAACAATCGGTTTTCTTAAATTCGGCCTTATGTAAATCTAACATTATGTAATCCAAATTTTTAGGTTGTTTCTTTTTTAGCTTATCAAAAAACTTTTTGTTTTCGATATGCTTATCTTTGGCTTCTTTAGAAAGATTGATTAATTGGTTTAACATTGTTTAATGTTGTTTAATGTTGTTTAATGTAGTATAGAAGAACAAATTTAAACTTTTAAACACTTAAACAACTTTAAACTTTTAAACAACTTTAAACTTTAAACAAAAAAAATGAAAGACCTTTTCGGAAAAGCCATTCTCGATTTTCAAACCAATAATTATCCCGAAGATTTAATTACCGAAACTTCTATTTCAGAAGCCGATGAGATGAGTGTAGCCTATCTTTTTCGGACCTATGAGCAAATGCCAAAATTGGAGCAGAAGGCCTTAGAACTTGCCAAAGGTAAAATTCTAGATGTGGGTTGCGGGGCAGGCAGTCATAGCTTATTTTTGCAAAACGAAATAAACCTAGATGTAACATCGATAGATATTTCGCCAAAAGCAATCAAGGCTTGTGAACTTCGTGGTTTGAAAAAAACTAGAATTCAAAATGTAGTGGCAATAGAAAAAGAAAAATTTGACACCATTTTACTATTAATGAATGGCACGGGAGTTTTTGGAACACTTAAACAAACCCCAAAATTTTTACAAAAACTCAAAAGCCTTTTAAATCCAAATGGTCAAATCCTTATCGACTCCTCTGATATTATTTATATGTTTGACGATGATTCAGACCTAAGAAAATCGATAAATGTCAAAGGGTATTATGGCGAACTGACCTTTACAATTTTATATAAAAATGAAACGGAAGACCCTTTTCCATGGCTCTATCTTGACTACAATACACTTTATAATGTTGCTCTCGACAATGATTTGCAATGCGAATTGATCCTTGAGGGAGAACATTATGATTATTTGGCTAAGATGTATTTTTAACAACAAATATCACAGTAAAAAAAATGTTTCTATATTTGTACATCATTATTCTTATACAAATACCCTAAATGACAGAATAATTATTGTAAAACCTAACAATTACCTTAAATAAAAATTCTTGTTCGTCAAATAATTCAAATAAGTTAAAAAAATTGCAATTAAATAAAATTAATTTATTACTTTTGCTTTACTAAATGCCGTTTAAAAAAAAACACAAACATTATGAAAAAAAATATTACTTTATTTTTGACTTTTTTGATGATGTCAATATACTCGATTGCTCTTTCTAAGCCAACGCCAGATGATGCACCCCCTGATTTTGCACCAGAAGATTTACCGGTTCCACCGCCAGCTCCCATAGATGGTTACATAACAATATTTTTGATTCTAACAATTGTATTAGCTTTTGTGTTTTTTTATAATTATAAAAAAAAGCAAAATCAGTATATATAACCTCTGAATATTAACATTTAAAATTACAGTTATGAATAAAAATACAATTCATAGTATTAAAAATATCTTTTTTCTAAAGATTTTTTTCGCAGTTATATTGCTTTGCACTAATAATTTATATAGTCAAGTAGGACAACAAGGAACTTTACACATAGAAAAAGACACCTATTTTTACATAGGTTCTGGTGCAACCGATTTTACTTTTGGTGCTTCACCCACTGCAGCTACAACTACTAACAGAACCGCTACTTCTGGTAAACTTATGTTTGCTGATGCAATTTCTCTATTAGGAGTTACAAGTTCACCAGGAACTGGACACTTCGTTGATGGATTTGTAAGTACATTTTCGACTGGAAGTTTTACTTTTCCAATAGGTGACAATGGATCTTATAGACCAGCAACAGTTTCAGATATATCAAATAATACAATAGAAACTTCTGGAGGATTAGGAATCAATGGAGCATATTATGAAATTAATCCTACAACTATTGATGCTAATAAAAATGTAGCTGTTACCCAACTTTCAAACAAAGAATATTGGGAAATTAGTAGTGCATCAGCATCAGCGTCAGCAAAAATCACCCTAAGTTGGGACGCTAATAGCGATGTAGCTGGTTTAATAGCTAATTTATCCGATTTGTCTATTGTAGGTTGGGATGGTATCGAATGGGTAGAAGTTCCTTCTACTTATGTTGACGGTAGCACTTTAGCATCTGGTACAATCATAACTGATGCAGCCGTAAGTTTAACAGGTACTATGAAATATTATACCTTAGGTGCTGTACCTGTTATAAATCCTTGTTTGGATCTTCCTATAGCAGCAGGACTTGGTGTAAGTTGGGAACTTACAGGTTGGACTCCTGATGTTGTACCTCCTACATTAACTGATGTAGTAACAATAAATGCACCATATCCAGGAGGAAGTTTTGTTTGTAATTCATTAGTTTTAAATGCCGATGTAACTTTATTAGACGGTCAAGTACTTGAAATAGTTTATGGTGTTACAGGTGGAAGTAAAATTATTATGGCCAATACTTCTAGTCTAATTCAAAGAGATGGTTTTGCCGCAGCCCCTACAATTTTCTTAACCAAAGAAACACGGCCATTGCGACGCGATGATTATACTTATTTTGGATCTCCAATTAATCCAACAGGTCTCGTCCCTTATGGAAATTTAATTACACAATTGGGTGATGCACAAGCTAGTACAGGAACTTTGAAAGGGGCATTGAATGGTATGTATAGTTTGTTGTCAGGAGATGCACCCGCTTGGCAAAATTTAACTACAATTAAAATAGGTGAAGGTTTTACTGCAAAAATTACCAATCAAGCCCCATTTGGGTATCATCCTCCAGCGAGTAATCCTCCCGCTACTTGGAACGTCCTTGATTATGACTTTGATTATGTAAATGTACCAATTAAAGGTATTGCAAATAATGGAGATTATCCGGTAACTATTACAAAATCGACAAACGCTTTGGCAGATTATGAAGGCAATTACATTTTATTGGCGAATCCTTACCCAAGTGCACTTTATGCCGATTTGTTTTTAGAAGAGAATCAAAGTGTTATCGATGGTGTGGTATATCTTTGGAGAGCAAGTTCACAAAATGCTCAAACAATCACTTATAATCAATCCAATTACATTGCTTATACTAAATTAGGTACAACTTATACTGGTCCGTCTTCTGTTACTGATTTAACTTTTGATGGTAAGATAGCTTCAGGTCAAGGTTTTTTGGTTAGGGCTTATGCTAATGGTACTGTTAATTTTAATAATTGTATGAGGTTAGTTTCTCCACTTTCAAATGCTAATTTTCAAAAAACTAAAGGTGGAAAGGCTGCTGCCAAAAAGGTTGTAGATAGATTCAAATTGTCACTAACTAATGTGAATGGCGTATATAGTCAAATTTTAATTGGTTATTTGCCGGAATGTACCTATCAATTTGACAAGATGTATGATGCACCTAGAAATTCAGTAAGTACATCTCAATTGTTTACAACCTTAGATGATGGTCAAAAATTAGCCATCAACGGTCGTCCTACATTTTCTCTTACTGATGTAGTACCTTTAGGATTCACTAAAACGGGTACTAAAATAGAGAATTATAATATTTCGATTAGTGAAAAAGAAGGAGTTTTCAATGGTTCTACTGTTAAAGTCTATTTGTATGATAAACTATTTGATGTGTATCATAATTTTGAAAATGGGGATTACAGTTTTTCAACAAATGCTGAAAACCTATTAGATAGGTTTAGTGTAGTGTATAGTGATGCAACCTTATCTAATCCAGATTTTGACAAATCCAGATTTACTACCTATATT
>DMHA01000417.1:19683-22575 GCA_003449615.1 Flavobacterium sp. | reverse complement strand
CTTTTTTTGGGGTCTTATCACTGGGAGAAATAGCCAATAATGGCAATGATTATCTTGAGTTTTATAATAAAACAGCTGTTGTAGCGTGTTTCTATGATAATTTATAAATTATGAGTATTGAGCAACAAATTCAAGTTCTGTATGAGATTACTATGTCAATTGGCAATAGTGATGATATAGAAGAAATGCTTCAACAATCATTACTGGTATATTTAAAAAAACTTAATTGTGTTTCAGCATTTATTTATACAACAAAAAGTACAAATGTAAATAGATTTGAAACAGAGCTATTTTTCCATTTACCATATTCTGTAAACATTTCTCAAGTATATCCTGAAGTGCATGCATTGCTCCAAAAAAGAGTTAATCATAATAAGTACAACGAATTTAAGAAGCAGTTAACATTAACAATTTGTACAAGAGATAACAAGTTTTGCCATATTATGGAATTATCTGATTTTGGTTTTTTGGTGTTGGTGAAAAACAGATTTCCATTAGAAGAAGAAATAATTCGTAATCTGGAAGATGTTAATAAAAAACTTTCGTTGGCCTGTAGAAATTGTATCAATATAGCTACCCTTAGAGAAAGTGAAGAAAAGTATAAGGATTTAACAGAGTTTTTACCTGAAATGATTTGCGAAGTTGATATGCGCGGTTATATAACTTATGCAAATACTTACTCTATAGTCAAAATGGGCTATACTCCTAGAGAAGTTATTAAAGGTTTTCATGTATCAAAGCTTTTTGTTTTTGAAGATAGAGATTTAGTAATGCGGAATTTTAGGAATACTATTGTTCAGGCTAAGTATGAACCGCAGGAATATACTGCAATAACAAAAAGTGGAGAAGAGATTCCGGTTATTGTTTATAGTTCTCCTATACTAAAAGATAATTCACTTATTGGTATAAGAGGTGTAATGATAGATATATCTGAAAGAAAGAAAAATGAAAAACTTTTTAAAAGATATACCGAGCAGCTTGAAATGGCTATATTAGGAAGTGATGCGGGATTTTGGGATTGGAATATACTAACTAATGCAGTTTTTTATAGCGACAGATGGTGCTCAATGTTAGGATATCAGTCATCGGAGATTGATCAAAATGTTTCTACTTGGAGAAAACTTATTCATATTGATGACATTGATTTTGTAAATGAAGAGTTTGAAAGACATTTGAATGGATCAGTTAATGTATATAGAACAGAGCATCGTTTGCTAACTAAGAGTGGCGAATGGAAATGGGTATTGGATATTGGAAGGATAACTGAGCGTGATAAGTATGGCAAACCTACAAGAGCAACAGGGATACACATTGATATTTCAGAGCAAAAAAGTGCCGAATTCCTTATCACTGTTGAACAAGAGTTGAAGCTTAAGTTATCAAAATCGAAATCGCTGGATGAGATTTTAGATCAATGTTTTGATACTATAAAAGAAAAATGTGGATTGGATTTATTAGGTGTTTATTCTTTCGATATAAAACAAAATTCTTATAATCTAATTAAGCATGTTGGTTTGTCGGAAGATTTTGTAAAGAACAGTTTTACCTTTCCAATAGATTCTGATAATGCAAAATTAATTCTCAAAGGAGAGCCTTTGTATCTTTCTGATTCAAATTTGTCTGATAAACTAAGAGCAGAAGGTGTTGCTTTTTTTGCAGTACTTCCAATTATTTTTCAAGATACTGTAATAGGGTCACTTAATGTTGCTTCAAAATTAGAGAATACATTAACAGAATTGACAAAGAAAGTACTCGAAATTGTAGCATCAGCAATTGGATCATACATTATAAGTATTCAGCATGAAGAAAGAATTAAACAAAGTACAGAAGACCTGAAAGCATTGTTTAATACAATTGATGATTTTATATTTATTCTCGATTTTAATGGATCGATACTTCATGTAAATAATGTTGTTTATAAATATTTAGGATATTCACAAGACGAAATTTTGCATAAGAGTGTATTAGCTATGCATCCTGAAGATAGGAGAAATGAAGCCAATGAAATTATTGAAAAAATGTTATCGGGGGATAAGAATTATTGTTATGTACCTCTAATAGCAAAAAATGGTAAATTAGTTCCTGTTGAAACTAAAGTAATTATAGGAAAATGGATGAACCAATTGGCTATAATTGGAATTAGCCGAGATATAACTGAGCGAAATAAAATTGAAAAAAAACTTAGGGAGCAAAGCCAAGAACTTGCTCACGGATTGAAGCAGCAAACTATTCTTTCAGATATAGCATTAATGTTAAACTCAATAGGTGACTTTGATATCAAAATGAATGCGATTATGAAGGATATTGGTCAGCATACTGATGTTAGCAGGGTATATATTTTTGAAAATGACAAGGAAGAGATGTTTACTTCTAATACATTTGAATGGTGTAATGTGAATGTTTTGCCACAAATAAATGAATTGCAAAATATACCGTATGAGATAATTCCATCATTTAAAACAATATTTAGTAAATCAGGAAGGATTTATTCAGAGAATATTTCTGAGCTTCCTCAGGATTTAAGGGAAATCTTAGAGCCTCAAAACATTAAGTCAATTGTTATTTATCCGTTATATATTCAGAATAAATTTTTTGGATTTATCGGTATTGATGAATGTTCGAAGACTAAATGTTGGTCAAAATCTGAATTAGAATTATTAAGAACCATTTCGGGCATTATTTCCAATGCCTATGAAAGAATAATTATGGATAAGGTTCTTATTGAAGAAAGAGATAAGGCAAAACAAGCAAATCAAGCAAAAAGTGAATTCATGGCAAATATGAGTCATGAAATACGTACTCCTATGAATGCTATATTAGGATTTAGCGAAGCTTTGTTTAGAAAAACTGAATCATTGCAACATCAGAAAATGCTTAAATCAATCTTAAGTA
>DMHA01000417.1:1103-19604 GCA_003449615.1 Flavobacterium sp. | reverse complement strand
ATTTATCAAAAATTGAAGCCGGAAAGATGATTATTTCTCCTCAGCCAGTTGATCTTGTCAATATTTTGAATGAAATAAATATGTTGTTTTCTGAAAATGCGAGAAGAAAAAATATTAGTTTACTATTAGATATCGAGAATAATTTTCCTCCCGCAGTTTTGCTTGATGAAATTAGAATTAAACAAGTTCTTTTTAATATTGTTGGAAATGCTGTAAAATTTACACATGAAGGGTTTATTAAAATATCTCTAATGTTTAATAGTAGCTCCAGTGAGAGTGGAGAATTGTTAGTATTAGTAGAAGATTCAGGGATTGGGATACCAGAAAACCAGAAGCAATTAATTTTTGAAGCATTTCAACAGCAAGAAGGACAATCGACAAGGAAATATGGTGGAACAGGTTTGGGTCTTGCAATTTCTAAGCGATTGATTGATAAAATGGATGGAGTAATTGAAGTGGATAGTACAGTAGGAGTAGGTTCAACATTTATAATCCGATTAAAGGATATAAAGATTTGTGAAGCAGGAATGAGGAATAATGCATCTCATGATATTGATCCTGATGCCATAATTTTTGAGAAGAGTACAATAATGATAGTGGATGATGTTTTGTCAAATATAGAAGCCGTTGAAAACTTTCTCATTTCATCGAATCTTACTACAATTACTGCTGAAAGTGGAGACATAGCCCTTGAAATATTGAATCATACAACTCCATCATTAATATTGCTTGATTTAAGAATGCCAGGAACAGATGGTTTTACAGTTGCTAAGATTGTTAAGAGTAAGGAGCATCTTAAACACATTCCTGTGATTGCTTATACAGCATCGGTTTTTAGTGCTGGAAAATTAGAAAAAGATGAAAATTTTAGTAATGTATTATTTAAACCTGTAAGTAAACGTGAGCTAATAGGAATGTTAACGAAATACCTGCCTTATGAGAGTATAGATAATGATGGCTTATTAAAGAATGAATTTTTAGAATCTACTGAAATACAATATGAGGCTATAAGAAGAGAAAAAATAGACTATATTCATTCATATTTCTTCCCATTATGGAATCAAATAAAAGATACTTTTATATTATTTAAAATTGAAGATTTCAACAAACAATTGCTTGAATATTCAAAAGAAAATAGTATTGAAATACTAGTTAAATACTGCCAAAATTTGTCTGAGAACTTAATAACATTAGATTTAGAAGCTATAAAAAATGATTTGTCTAATTTTGATACGGTTGTGAAAAAAATTCAGATAGCATAATTGATTATATTAAGGATTGCTTTAGCACTAGTAAAGGATTAAAAATTGGAAGAGATAATTACTTTTTATTTAACATGAAAATGGAGACAAAATCTACTCATATATTGGTTGTTGATGACAATCTTGAGAATTTAAAAATGGTGGCGGGGATTTTGAAAGATCATAATTATTTAATTAGCTTGGCTCAAAGTGGAAGAAACGCGTTAGAGCAATTAAAGGAATTAACGTTACCATCTATAATTTTATTAGATATAATGATGCCTGAAATGGATGGTTATGAAGTTTGTGCTGAAATAAAAAAAAATGTATTGTGGAAAGATATACCAATTATATTTTTAACTGCTAAGAACCAATCAGAAGATCTTGTTAAGGGTTTTGAATTAGGAGGGGTAGATTATATTTTAAAACCATTTAATAACAATGAGTTAATAGTGCGGATAAAGAATCATATTGAACTTTATCAGGCAAAAAATGAAATAAAAGAGATAAATAGAACGCGCGATAAAATGTATTCTATAATTGCACATGATATTAGATCGCCTTTTGCTGGTATAATCCAAACATTAAATATTATTAATGCGGGGTATATAAATAAAACAGAACCAGAGTTTGATCAAATATTAATTGAATTGAATAATCGAACCAAATGTACTTATAGCCTATTGGAGAATTTGCTCGAATGGACTAAAGCTCAATCTACTGGTATTGAAGTGAAGAAAATTATTATTCCTCTCTATGAGATTGCCCAAGAAGCCATTACTTTATTAAGCAATAATGCAGAATTAAAAAGTATTATACTTAAATTAGATGGTAACGATAGTATTTTAGCATTAGGTGATAGAAACATGATTTTTACAATTATAAGAAATTTAATAAGTAATGCAATTAAATTTACACCAGTTAGCGGAAAAATTTTGGTAAGTATTGAGGAAGATGCAGATTGGTCTTTTATTAAAGTAAGTGATTCAGGCGTTGGTATGAATCAGGATACAATTGATGGAATATTTATTAAGAATGAGTTTATATCTTCAAAAGGTACTAATAGCGAGGGAGGAACAGGACTTGGACTTGTTTTAGTTAAAGATTTTGTGAAACGAAATGGGGGTACAATTCAAGTGGATAGTAAAGAAGGTATTGGCACAACAATGATAATTAAACTGCAAAAAAAATGATGTCAAAAGTAAAAGAGATTGGTGTAAAAAATTTCTAAATTTAATTTACCAACATAAATCTCAAGCTAAATCCGAGGTTGCTGTTAGAAGTTCGGAATGAATTTGACACAAATGGGTTGTTGATGATTCTATCGTAGAAAAATCTCAATGTAAAGCGGTCGCTAAGCTGATAATCGGCATTAAATTTAATAGTATAAACAATTTTACCGGCTGAAGGATTGGAATAATCTTCGGTTAGTTTTCGCAAAATGGTTTTATCGTCGCGCACACTAAAATCAATGCGGGTATTCATATCGCTTTTAATGGTTTTGCTGCCGCCCTGGGTTTTGAAAATAAATGGTACTTGCTGAAAACGATACCCTAATCCTACTACGAATTCTCGGCTCTTCATTTCTGAAAGTTGCGAATTGGAAAGAGTCAGATTCAAATTGCGGCTTTGCTTGTATTCAACTTTGGTAGAAAAGCTGTTTTTCCATGCCATATCAATACCAATAAGAGGAGAGAATTGTTCACTAATAGAAACTGATGCAATTTCGTATTGCGAGTAAAAATTGCGCATTAGGTCAATATCGCTTAAATCGCCTCTGTATTCATTATTTGATATGAACGAACCTATGTTATAAGTAGCAGTGTAACCATGATTTAGTGTAACCGAACGGAAATATTTTTTAATGATATCTAGTTTTGAAAGCCCGTCAAATGTTACCCTCCAGTTAGGTAAAAGCATTAAGATAGAGGGTTTCTGAAGATTTTTTCGTGGACTCTTTTTAATCCCTCCTTCTGTATATGAACCAAAGAATGCGGGGATTAAAACACTTTGCGAAGTGTTACCATATCCATATGCATAGCCTGCAGAATCGTAGCCTAGAATATATCCAGATTCTAATTTTTGCATGTCAGAGCCTTGCTTGTATGAAATATATTTTCTGTTTTCTCTGAATTCTTCGAAAATAAGCGATGTATAATTATCTCCCTTCGATAATTTTTCAAATGAACTTCCAATTGCAATGGTGGTCATGCTGAAATTACCAGTTTTTTTATTGGCTGATTCAAGGTATTGACCATTGATATTTTTATAAAGTTTGCTTTCATTTTCTGTATAGTTCCAATTACCAATTACATCAATTTTTAATCCGGTAAATGGTTCTACTTGCGACCTAATATCAATTCTTTCATTATTGGTAAACATTAAAGGAGTATTGAATGCGGCACTTGAAGTAAGCCAATCATTACCTGCTGCTTTTTCATGTATACTTCTGTCTTGCCATCCTACAATAAACGGAACGGTGGGGGCTTTGAACGATGAATTCATTCCGAATAGATAGGTATTTTGATTATAACCAGGCAAGGTAGTTCCTTGATTGCGGGTATAGTTAACAGAAATATTTCTAACACTCATCATTGTTCTTACAGTAGCATTTGCAATTACCACTATTGGATTTGGTTTTTTATCTACTTTACCTTCAATTAAAACGTTTATATCTTGCACATCTTCATCGGGAGTAAACGCTATTTTATTATCGTCAACGGTTTCAATTGTACCTTTTACTTCTTTGCCTGTAGCATCTTTAATCACTGTTTTTGTGTCGCTGGTTTTAAGTCCGTGTTTGATGGAACGCTTGGTTCCTGCTTTTAAACTGCGAATTTCCTGAGTATATACTACTGTTTTCTTTTCTGCTGGTTTCTTTGCTTTACTTGGTTGATTGATTCGTCGGAGTATTGGTACTTTATTGTATAGTGTAATTAAATTGAGTTGGTTACTCAAACTAATGGCGTTAGAATTATTAATTGTATTACCCAATTCCTGTATAGGATTTCTATCCCAGCCATAAGTTGATCCATAGCGTATTGACGATGAAACAAAATCAAGCATGGGTAGTTTATTGATTGGAATCATATAGGTTGCATTGGCCGTATGATTATATTTTGTAGTGGTACCGCCCGACTGAAAACTTTCGTTCATTACCTTTTTGTTATCGGGATTAAATTCTGCTCGCCAGTCACCATTGTCTTTATATCTCGAAATATAATCTAATTCATCGTATCTTTCCTCGATGCGGGAATAGTTTGTAGCAGAGAAATCGAATTTTAATGCACGGGTTAAGTCGAATTTAAAATCGTACATTTTGGTCCATATAAAGTCTTTATAAAATGTTGGATCTATTGTAATACCAGAAGGAAAAGGATTGTTAAAATCGTTAATATTTCTCATTTGTGATTCCTTGTAGTTTCTGTTAACATCGGTTCTGAATGAGAAACTTTGGGGCATGTAATAAAAATTAAAATCGCTGATGAGAGCCAGGTATTTTTTGTTTAAAAATTTTATTTTCTTGAGCGGGGCTATATTCTTGGGTCGTGTAGTGAAAATATATGCTACACCTGCCCTGTAGTTTTTTGCTACGCTGCTTTCAACACTAATATTTTGCATAAAAGTTTCGGAGTAGCCTGCCGAGGCCGACCAATTGGAAATACTGTAAAATTTGCTTTTGTCAGAAGGTTGACCAATTTTCATATTGGTCATGTTAATGCTTTTTCGGGTTGTGATATCGAGGGTTGCTTTTTTTAAATTTTCTTTTTCTTTTTCGGTACGGGCATCATCCATTGCCTGTTTCAATTTTATATCCGGATCAATAGGATTGTATTCGGGTGTAATTATGGTAGTAGAATAAGATGCAAATAGTGGAAGACGCACATTGGCATCTTCTTTAAAGAATTTTCCTAATTCGAAATTACCCGATGCATCGTATTGATTGGTGGCTTCTTTGGCTCTTTCGTTTACTTTTTTCTCAATACTTCCAAATCCAGGTTGAATGGTACTTGTGGCCAAACTAATGGTTCCGAAATCGGCCAGTTTTGTTTGCATGCGGGCATTGGCCGCCCATCCGCTTTTGTCGTTAAAGTCAGTTAATCGCAATTCATTCAACCAAACTACTGCTGATTTGGGCTGTTTATCATTGTATTGTTTTCTGGGGTCGTTATCTCCTGGATTGCGAATACCTAACATGATAGTACGTACATTTGCCAAATTTGGATTTCCCCGCACACTAATTTTTTTGTTCCCATCAAGTATGCTGAATAATTGACGCATTGCAGATTCTTCGTTGAGTTGGTTGCGGGATTCGTTACGTAAAGATTTTACTTCAGTTAGTTTTTCAAGATTAATTACAATATCATTTTCTGTTGGCCAAACCAATAACCTGTCAGCGTCATTATTATTATCAAATTTTTTATTGGCCTGTGTAAGTTTTAATGGAACTTCGTATTCGTAGAAATTGTCTTTATAATCGCTTCCTAAACGTATGAATACGGTAACTTCATTATCTTTTAAAAGGGATTCTTCAATGGCTTCTCCATGCACAAACATTTTGAGGTATTTGAATTGTCTGATATCGAGATTTAAATTTTTGTATACTGCTCTGGCATCACCATCATCCAAATTGGTTACTTTCATTAACATAGCCTGCTCATTGAGCATTCTTATTTGTGGGTTAGTTGGATCAATTACACGATCAATGCCGGGAGGAAGCACATAATTTATAGGTTCTCTACCTGCATTTTTTTCAATGTTTACGGCTGTAACATCAAAAATTCCACTACTGGGTTGGTTGGCAAGGTATTCTCCTGCTTCAATCATAGATCGGTTGTATTTTCTCCATTCACCTCTAACCAGTTCTAATTTACCAAAGCGACAAATTACGGTATCTTCAAAACCAGTTAGGTACATTCTTAAGAATCGAATTGATTTGAAATCTTCGATACTACCCACAATATTGGTAAATTCCGCAACCGGAATTTTAAATTGATACCAGTCAACCGGAATACCTGAATTATCATTTTTTGAGGATGTAACTTTGTCGGTTATAAAATTAGATCCTATTACAAGGTCTTCAGGTTTCAAATCAACTGAATATTCAAAATAGTTCTCCGCCATTGAGAGTGTATAATCTCGATTGATATCTTCATTATTGGGCAAGGTTGAGGCTGCAGTTGGATACTCTTCAGTACTTTGTTCCGATGCAGGTGAGTTAGCTTCTAAACCATTATATTTTTTGTATCGGTCTAGAATTCCTACCTGCTCATTATCGAAATCTCCACCCCTGAAATAATGGTAATCGTCACCGGACGGGTCTTGAAGAATACGATTGTACACAGGACTATTTTCACCAAAGTTATTTTTTATGGTGCTCAAAAAATCTTGAAAATAAGGCCAGGTGGCTTCCTCTTCGTTGTTTAAGCCATCAAGACCCACATCTTGTAGCAAGCGTGACTGAGGGTTATTATCGAAAGCATTAACAACAGATTGTTTTTTTGGTACCTTACCCCATGCAGTAGAGTCAATAAGTGGTTTGTTTTCGCCAATTGCGGGCAAACCATTTTCAAATGATTTTCTCGAATCTTTAAGAATCTCTTCAGATACATCACCCAGGTTAAACACCAATTGGCCACCTTTATGCTGTTTTTTATATACAAAAGGATCCATTAACCAAAACTCGATGTATTCAACATTAGCAGATTCAAAATCGGGAGTTTGAACTTCCCGCATGATACCTGCCCAGTTTTCTTCTGGCTCACTTAAATTACCGTTACTATCGTAATTGGTGGTGAAGTTATATGGACCACGCTCCTTAGGATAGTATGTTAAATTCAGCACTGGTATGGTAGTGGGAAGATTATTGGGTGTTTGTTTGTTTCTAAAAATTTCTTTTTCTTCAACTTCCCTTACAAAATGATTTTTTTGTATCGCATCGTTATTTTTTATATGCGATGGGGTGAGGTTATTATTTCTGAGGAAAAGCGGATCGATAACAAACCAAGATAGTTTTGCCCGTCTGAAATTGGGTGCATGCTTGTCGCTTGCAGATAGTTTACTGGCAATAGGAAAAGGAGTACTGGCAATATACCAGGAAGGAAATGATTTCATTTCAATGGTGGTCTCGCTTCCTTCAAAATCGTCGATATAAGATACCCCTTCTTTGCCAATGGCTTTAGCTGAACCGGGAATGATTTGCGCAAATTCACCACTAAATGAAATATTGGATGCTTCTTTGGTTTCTATAAATGGTATCTTATCAACTAAGTATGTAAGGAATGGTACTTCAGTTTCATAGGCTGCATTGAGTCCCCAAATGGTGTTGGAAATTGGTTCCGTTCCAAAGTTTACTTTCTGGGTAAGTGGCCTTTCATTTAAGCGCAATATGGTACCTCCCAATACCAGATTATCTGAATATTTATATTTTAAATCGGAACCCACCAATGTTTTTGTTTGGAAGTTGAATAAAGATTGGCTTTCTAATGAAACCTGAATAGGATTGCCCGATTGAAGAAGTCCCTGATTAATAATTTTAACACGACCTAAATTATAATCAACGGTAAAGTCTGCATTTTCTTGCAGTTGAACACCCCCCGCAGTTACTTTAACCGAACCTTGCGGGATATTCATGGCATTAAGAAAAATTTCAGAGCCCGAAGATGATTTGTATGTACCTGCTATTTTAAATTTATTTTTTTCAGCAATCAAACGCGCTTTTGTGAGCGTTGAATCGTATAATTCGCGATAAACATATTTTGAAATTAATTTATTTTTCATGTCAATGCTGATCGCACCGCTTTTATATTTTTTGTCGAAATAATTCTCTAAACCTTTCCCAAATGGCTCTATTACCGGGAAAATTACTCGTCCTGTTGATGAAATTAAGGTTCGGCCTTCTACAAAGTCAAACTGACCATCAGGGAATTTTTCATTCTGAATATTGAGGCTATCGAGGTTCATCACTTTAAGTAGTACATCTTTATTGATAGAACCTGAATCTTCTGGCATATAATTTACATCTATTCCTTTTCTGTCGTTTTGATACAGGATGTTAAGCAGAAAATCTTCCCGACTAATTTGATAAGCACCCAAGGAATAAATGTTTTTCATCATCAAGTTCCACATATGTTTGTTGCGGGGTGTAAGATTGGTTCCCTTTAACAAACGCAATACCAGTGTGCTGTCGGTAGAAAGATTATTGGCAAATTCACCCACTTTTAATACTTCATTTGAAATGGGTGTGGTATATTTATAGGCTACAGCAAGTACTTCATCGGAATTTAAAGAGAAATTTAAAGAGATATAACCCAAGTTAGGATCGAAGCTATACTCCCTAGGTGTTAATTTGCGGGCACTTTCTATGATTTCATAATCTTTTCCAAGGGTAAGGTTTTTACCGCTGGCAGCAACGATGCTGGAAATATTATCGTAGCTTCTTAGTTTTTGTGCTAAATCGTATAAGTCATTTGTTTCGTTGTATGGCAGGTCGTTTGCACCTTGAGGATTGATGCTCGTATTGGTGATATTTTTGTTTTCACCCAAATCAGCGAAAGCGATGATATTTCGATATTCGTTAAAATTGCCCGATTTATTGGTGATCCACACTTCCACTTCGGTAATGGTAACTTCGGAGATAACAGTAGGCAAATTTTCTAGAGCAGCGTCATATCTGTCTCGGAAATAATGATTCAGGAAGAAGTGTTTATTTACTTCATATTGATCGGCCATCACTTCAAATTTATTGGTCATGGCTCCACCTTCAACATTTACCACTTGTGTTTGTCCCTTTTGCTGTGAAGCAACGGAAGTAATGAAAAGTTTTCCGAATTGCAATTCAGTTTTGATACCAAACAAACTCTGGCTACCTGTAATAAGCGATCCTGTAAGCGGTAAGGTGACATTACCTGCTTCAATTTTTTTTATGATTTGGTCTTCATCACCAGCATATTCCAATTTTGTTTTATTCTCGAATTCAAAAGTAGCTTCGGTATTGTAATTGATCCCTAATTTAACTCTTTCGCCTATGGTTCCGGTTACGTTCATTTGAATTTTCTGTTCAAAATTGAAGGTAGGCGTTCTCCTAAGTTTTTCTGAAAGAGTGGGATTGTCGATGCGGTTAACATTGTATCCGAAGATTAATTCAGCACTACCTTGCGGTACGATATTGATGGTATTGGATCCAAAAATTTTATCAAAAGCTTCACCTCCCACTTTGAAGCTGGGCGCAAACTGACGGGATGCGCCTTCACCTTCGGAATTAGATTTTTGTTGCCAATAGTCGCGGGTTGATTTTTTAAGATCATATTTTTGATATTCGCTTAAGGTCATTCTTCTGGCTCGGCGGTAAGGAATATTGCCTATTTCATCAACAAAAATATACTCCCGGGTTTCAGGATCATAATCTACTTTTGATTTGATATTAGAAGGATTTTTAAGTTGGATTCCGCTAGGAGCTTCTGCTCCAGCACTTGGAAATTCGGGTGTTGGTTTGGCTTCCAAGCTTTTATTGTTAACTGCCGAATCGAGTTTTTCAGATGTGTTTTCAGTAGAAAAGCCTCTGCTTGATCTAACAGTAGCCTGCACATTGAAAACAGCCGCCCAAAGGGAAGCGAAAACAAGAATTACGGATAGATATATAAAAAACTTTTTCAAATTTTAATCATTAATTATAATAGTCGCAATGCGGTTTTAATAATTTCTTCCACATCGGCTCCTGGTTTTTCTTTTTCAATTTTATCAACTGTTTTTTCCACTTGCGCTTTTGTAAAACCTAGCATAATAAGAGCAGATATGGCTTCGCGCGAAGAAGTGCTTTTGCTGTTTTCGAAAATTTCTCCTCCAGAAAAAGCCTTTCCAATTTTATCTTTTAATTCAACTACCAAGCGTTGGGCCGATTTCTCACCTATGCCTTTGATAGATTGTAATTGCTTTATGTTTGCTGTTGCTATGGCATTTACCAGTTCCTCGGGACTTAGAGAAGAAAGTATCATGCGCGCAGTATTGGCTCCTACTCCCGATACGGAAATAAGTAAACGGAAAATTTCCCGTTCCCGCTTTTCTTTAAAACCATAAAACAAATGAGCATCTTCCCTAACAACTTGATGGATATAAAGCAAAGATTCTTCACCTTGCTTTAATTTACCAAAGGTATTTAAAGTTATGTGCAGAAGAAAACCCATTCCATTGTTTTCACAAACAACAAATGTAGGGGTTAGCTCTATAATATTACCTTTTATAAATTCGTACATATTTGGCCTGTGCTTTTAGAAATGCCGCTAAATTATTAAAAAAAAATTGATTATGTCTATAAAACTGCATTTTTGGCGTATTATTGTGTCTTCTTTTTTAAAAGCAAAAAAATGATTTTCGATTTTAGTATTTGGGAGTGGGCTTTGCTTCTAATGGCAGCGGCAATGACAGGCTTATCAAAAACCGGCGTGCCGGCAGTAGGGATGTTGGTAGTACCTATAATGGCCTGGCTTTTTGGAGGGCGGCCCTCTACCGGCTTCTTATTGCCTATGCTAATTATGGCCGATATAGCTGCTGTATTATATTATAGAAGAAATGCCAATTTTCGATACATTTTCCGCCTGATGCCTTTTGTTTTGATGGGAATAGCTATTGGTACCCTCACGGGTAAGTTATTTAGTATTGATAATTTTAGTAGGATTATTGGAATAATGGTGATTATCAGCACTATAATGCTTTTTTTAAAATCGTGGTTTGAAAAAATGGAATCGAGAATTCATAATATTTGGTTCTCTGCATTTTTTGGCGTATTGGCCGGCTATTCAACCATGATAGCCAATGCAGCTGGACCTGTTATGGCAGTGTATTTATTGTCATTTCAATTAAAGAAAAATGAATTTATCGGCACCGCAGCTTGGTTTTTTATGTTGGTAAATCTCATAAAATTACCTTTGCAGATATGGGTATGGGACAATATCAGTATGCAAACATTACAATTGAATTTAATGCTCCTGCCGGCTATTCTATTGGGCGCAGTGCTTGGAATATACCTAGTAAAAAAGATTCCCGAGCTGTATTATCGTTACCTGATTATTGGAGCAACGGTGTTGGCAGCAATAGTAATGGTTTTACAATGATTCTTCAAAACTTAATGTGGTTGATCCTGCTTCGGGCAATTCTTGTGGTTTTAAAGGATTAGCACTGATTTCGGTATAAATACTTCGGTTTTTTACTATATCAATAGCCAGATAGAAAGCACTGCGGAAAGAATCACATGAAGCTTCGCCTTTTCCAACTAATTCAAATGCAGTTCCGTGAGCTGGTGAAGTACGTACTATTGGTAGTCCTGCAGTATAATTCACCCCATTATAACCATTCATGAGTTTGAAAGGAATCAATCCCTGATCATGATACATAGCCAAAACGGCATCAAATTTTTTAAAGTTACCCGAAGCAAAAAAGCCATCGGCAGGAAAAGGACCAAAAGCTAAAATTCCTTTTTCTCTTGCTTTATTGATAGCTGGAAGAATGGTTTTACTTTCTTCGGTTCCTATAACGCCATTATCACCGGCATGCGGGTTTAATCCCAATACTGCAATTCTTGGTTTTCTAATACCAAAATCTTTTAGCAGTGATAGGTTCATAATTTTTAATTTCGAAAAAATTAGGTTTTCGGTAATCTTTGTAGAAACTAAATTTAATGGAATATGTCCTGTTACAACTCCTATGCGGCATACATCGCTAACCATGAACATTAAAACATCTTCTGATTTAAAATGATCTTGAAAGTATTCTGTATGACCTTTAAAATTAAATTTATCGCTTTGAATATTTTCTTTATTGATAGGTCCGGTAACTACCGCATCAATTTTTTTTGTTTTTAAATCAGCAACGGCTTGTTCTAATGCCATAACAGCTGCTTCACCAGCAATGCTGGTTGATTTTCCTAATTCAACACGGGCGTTATCGTCAATGCAGTTTATGATATGAATTTTTTTTGTATTGGCTTCATCTGCATTGCGAACTTGATTGAGATTAACATTGGCAATATTGAGAGCTTTTTTATGATATGCGGCAACTTTTGCCGATCCGTAAATAATGGGAATAACATTTTCATACATTCTGTTGTCGGAAAATGCATTTAAAATTACTTCGTAGCTAATACTATTGATGTCCCCGTGGGTGATGCCTATTTTTATATTTTCTTTGTTCATGCTGAATGATTATTTTATGCTGTTTTTAATAAATTCATGTAATAAACGCACGCCAATTCCAACGCCGCCTTTGGGTCTATATGCTTCTTCTTTTTTATTGAATGCTACTCCCGCAATATCAAGATGAACATAAGGGTAATTGGTGAAATGTTCCATAAATTTTCCTCCCACTATAGCGCCCCCTGCTTTACCGCCTATATTTTTAATATCGGCAACATCTGATTTGATGAGTTCGTTATAGTCGTCCCAGAATGGAAATTCAACAATGCGCTCGTGAACCTGGTCTCCTGAAATTTTTAATGCATCAAAAATTTCTTTGGAAGCATTTCCCATGGCAACCATTGCATATGGACCAATGGCCGCAGCTGCTGATCCGGTAAGAGTGGCCAAATCAATTACCAATTTGGGTTGGTATTGTTTTGCAAAGGCCAAGGCATCGGCTAAAATAATTCGGCCTTCAGCATCGCTGTTCATATTTTCAACTGTAGTACCATCGTACATTTCAATAATATCTCCCGGAGCATAAGCTGTAGCGCTGATGCGGTTATCGGTAGAGGGAACCAAAGCGATGATATAAACAGGTAATTTATTTTTCGCAATGGCATACATGGCTCCTGTTACTGCTGCAGCACCCGACATATCGCATTTCATATAGTCCATGCTGTCTGATGTTGGTTTTAAACTCAAACCTCCTGTATCGTAAACAATACCTTTTCCAACTATAATATAGGGTTCCTTATTTTGTGCATTTTCTGGTTTATAGGTTAATATTGTAAATGTGGGTGGTTCAACCGATCCTTTATTAACAGCCAGTAAACCGCCCATTTTTAAAGCTTCTATGCGCGCTTTATTAAATACTTCTGCTTCAATTCCCGCATCCTTTGCCAAACGAGTCATTTCATCTGATAGTTTTGTAGAAGTTAATACATTTGCTGGTTCATTGATCAGTTTGCGCGCAGCAAAAACAGCTTCCGAAATATTCATTAGTTCAGTAAACGCTTCTAAATGGTTTAAGTTTACTATAAAAATGCTTTTTATTGAATTTTCTTTTTCTTCTTTTTTGGTAAAGTATTTATTGAATCGGTAGGTACTTAAAACAATACCTTCGCAAAGGCATAATAAATTACTTTCTTGATTTAGGCTGTCGATGATTTGAACAGCATCGCCTTTTATTTTATTTATAATTTGTTGTATTCTAGCCCCTGCTTTGCGTAGGTTTTCCATATCCTTAGCAGGTTTATTGCTGCTTTCAGCAATAATAATTATTAATTGACGACCCAGTAAGTTGATATGAATGAAGGTTTCATCTTTCTCAACACATTTTTTAATATATTCAATTTCGGGTGCTGTTAAGGAAAGGTTTTCCCATTGGGTGCTTTTGTTGCAAACAAATACGCTATGTTGTAAAGGCTCTATGCCGGAACTGCCTAATATCTTAATATCCATATACATGATGTTATTTAACCCGCAAAAGTAATGAAATTATTTGTTTATTATGGAATAAATTCTATTTTCGCCCCAAAATAATTGACCCAAAAACATGGATGAACTGGTTTATAAAATCGGGATCAGCTTAATTCCCGGCGTTGGCAGTGTGAATGCGAAAAAGATAATTGCTTATGTAGGTAGTATTGAAGGCGTATTTAAAGAGAAAGAGCGGAATTTAGTTAAAATACCGGGCATTGGGCAATACATAGCGCATTCAGTTGCCCATCATAATGTTTTAGGCAGGGCTGAAAAGGAATTGGCTTTTATTAGCAGGCATCAGGTTAAACCCTTGTTTTATTTAGACAAAGAATATCCTGAAAGGCTTAAGCATTGTGCTGATGCGCCGGTTATGCTATTTGTAAAGGGTGATATAGATTTTAACTTGCCTAAATTTGTCGCCATTGTTGGTACCCGCAGCGCTACATCGTATGGAAAACAATTTTGTGAAACCTTAATTAGGGAGTTAAATGAAAGAAATCACAAAGCCATTATTGTGAGTGGCTTGGCTTATGGAATTGATATTACAGCGCATAAAGCTGCTTTAAAGTATAATATGCCAACTATTGCGGCACTCGGACATGGATTGTCAACAGTGTATCCATCAACACATAAATCAATTGCTTGCGAAATTGTTAGTCAAGGGGCTTTGGTAAGCGAATTTTTACATGATGAGCCTGCAGATAAAGCAAATTTTTTAAAGCGCAACCGCATCATTGCCGGATTGTGCGATGCCGTTATTGTGGCAGAATCAGGAGAAAAAGGAGGATCATTAGTTACAGCAGATATTGCAAATTCTTATAATCGCGAAGTATTTGCATTGCCGGGTTTGATTAATGATCCTTATTCGAAAGGTTGTAATAAATTAATTAAGAATAATAAAGCTGCTTTGATTGAAGGAGTATCTGATTTAGAATATTTGTTGAACTGGGAAGTGCCAGGCGAGAGAAAAAAAATCCAGGCAGTGCAAAAGAGTTTGTTTCTTGAAATCAACGATGAAGAGCAACTTATTTTAGATGCATTTTCAGAAGAGAAAGCATTGCATATCGATCAATTATGTGGTTTATTGCAACAGCCGGTTAGCAAAATTTCACCCTTATTATTAAACCTCGAATTTTCGGGATTAATAAAATCATTGCCGGGGAGTTTGTATCAGAGGATTTAAATTAATTAAATATGTTCTTTTGAAAAATCGAGTACACGCTTACTTTTGTTTAGGATGATGTGAGTTAAGGGTAAGGTGATAACATTTTAAAATTGAGGGCATATCTTGAATTTTATTTTTTATATTTTTACAAAGTAAAATGACCTATAACCCAGCCAAACACCACCGTCACAGTATCCGCCTGAAAGGTTACGATTATTCGCAGGCAGGATTGTATTTTATAACAATATGTTGCCACCATAGAGCGTGTTTGTATGGGGCAATTGAAAACGGGATAATGAATTTGAATGATGCCGGTGTTATGGTTGATAAATGGTATTACGAATTGGAAAACAAATATCCCGATAAACGTTGCCACGAAATGATTGTTATGCCAAACCATTTTCATTGTATAATCGAAAATATTCCGATTGTTTCACCAATAACCGACGCACCAATGGACGCACCAACCGAAAAAAATACGACATCAATAATAAAAAATATATCGCAACCATTGGCGATGCAATGGATTGGTTTAAAACAATGACCACCAATGAATACATCCGGGGTGTTAAACAATTTGGTTGGCAACGTTTCGAAGGTAAATTATGGCAACGAAATTATTACGAACATATAATTAGAAATGAACAATCGTATTTGAAAATATCTGAATATATTATGAATAACCCAAAAAATTGGGAGGGCGATTCATTAAAATACCAATAGCTATGGTCAGAAAACTCATATCAAAGTTCTTATCTTGGAAAATTAGCGTAACTCGTTAACCTTTCAGGTCATGTTACCAGCAATTTATTCAATTCTATAAAATGATTTTCACCAACAAAAAAGATTTAAATGATTTACTATATAAGCGGATTAGGTGCAGACGAGCGAGTTTTTAAGTATTTAGACCTTGGACAACTGGAGTATAAGTATATAAAATGGGAAACTCCTGCAAAACACGAAAAACTCCAAGATTATTGCAAGCGATTAATAGCACAAATTGATTTGTCGAAGGAAATAATTTTAGTTGGCGTTTCCTTTGGTGGGATTGTTGCGCAAGAAATTTCAAAAATTATTGAAACAAAAAAAGTCATTATTTTATCGAGTATAAAGTCAGCAAAGGAATATAATTGGCAATTAAGTTTAGTTAGAAAATTGAAATTGCATAAACTTGCGCCATCACGATTTTTAAAATGGTCAAATAGATTAACCGGGGACTATTATTTTGGGGTTACGAATAGATCGGAGTCTGAATTATTGAAACAAATAATTAAGGATACTGATAGATTCTTTATGAAATGGGCAATTGAAGAGATTATGAGCTGGAAAGGAAATTCTACAAATACCAACATTGTTCATATACATGGAGATAAGGATAGGATTTTCCCAGTTAATAGGATTAAGAACTTTATTAGCATTAAGGGCGGTGGACATTTTATGATCGTTAACAGAGCAAAAGAAATATCAGATATTCTTAAATTTGAATTAAAAAACTAAAACCCAACTTGACTTTCGCTGATTATTTCCTTAAAATACTATATGATTTCACTGACATTTCTATTTTGCTAATTAAAACACATTAAATCGAATTCATAAAAACCCCCATGAAAGCAATTGTAAATACGATATATGGTTCACCTGATGTGCTACACCTCCGGGAAGTTGAAAAACCAATACCCAAAGATAATGAGGTACTCATTAAAATACATGCAACAACAGTAAATCGAACCGATTGTGGATTTCGAAAACCCGAATATTTTATTGTTCGGTTAGTTGGAGGTTTATTTAAACCCAAAAATAAAATTCTGGGGAGTGAGCTTGCCGGCGTAGTTGAGGCAGTTGGCTCTGCTGTTAAAATATTTAAACCAGGCGATCCTGTTTTTGGACTAAGCACCTATAATTTTGGAGCCCATGCCGAATACATTTGCATTCCCGAAAATGGTTCCATTGCCCCCAAACCGGGCAACACGTCTTTTGAAGAAGCCGCTGCCGTTTGCTACGGAGCATTTCTGGCATTGACTTACATTCGAAAAATTGATTTTAAAAACACGCCAAAAATTCTTATCAATGGGGCTTCCGGATCAATTGGTACTGCCGGTTTGCAACTTGCTAAATATTATGGTGCCGAAATCACCGCAGTTTGCAATACCCGGAATTTTGAATTGGTGAAATCGTTGGGTGCTGATAAAGTAATCGATTTCACGAAGGAAGATTTTACAAAAAACGGACAACTCTATGATGTCGTTTTTGATTCCGTTGGCAAAAGTTCATTTTTTCGGTGTAAAAAAGTGCTTAAGCCCGGAGGGATCTACCTTTCCTCAGAATTGGGGTTTTTATGGCAGAATATCTTTTTGGCGCTGTTAACGCCAATTTTCGGGGGTAAAAAAGTGTTGTTTCCTATACCTAAAGACAATAAAGAAGATATCCTCTTTTTTAAGGAGCTAATTGAGGCGGGCAAATATAAAGCTGTTATTGACAGAACCTATCCGTTGGAGCAAATTGTGGAGGCCACCCGATATGTCGAAACTTGTCAGAAGACCGGAAATGTTGTTATTTCATTGCACGAATAACATTCCGGAATATAGGATGTTTTGTGTTTGATACATACACCGCAATCAAAAAAATCACGGATGAACTTTCAGCCCATTGTCCATTATTCTTTGCATTTGGTTTTTCCTTTCATAATAGCCTGGTTTTTTTTCAGAAGCAATTGGAGAGTTACCGGATTAATAATCCTTTTAACATTATTAGTGGATATTGACCATATTTTCGCCACTCCTATTTTTGACCCATCCCGATGCAGTATCGGTTATCATCCACTGCATTCTTTCTGGGCGATTGGAATTTACATAGTTGCAGTATTTTTTAAAAAAGTGAGGCTTGTAGCAATAGGCTTATTATTTCATATGTTTACCGATTTAATCGATTGCACCTGGACTTTTAGCCGCTGCCACGAATGTTTTATTAGTTCAAAAATCTATTCATTATTAAATTCATTTTAATAAATTTAGCCCCTCGATGGAATCAGGTCAACAGGAAAGAATAGAATGACCTACAATATAAACTTACTATCTGCAGCTTAATATTTTAAGGAAAATTAAATCTCAGAAAAAACGTATGAAGAAAATTTGTGCATTATTTATCTCTTTATGGATAACCGGAATTATTGCCGGTCAGGAAAAGGATGTGAAAAGTTTTGATCCGAAAAATCTGAATTGGTATAACAAAGACCTGAATCTCGACAAGGTTATAGGAACCAGTGTGGACAAAGCTTACAATTCTATCCTGCAAAACAGAACACCAAAGAAGACAGTTATTGTCGCCGTCATTGATGGAGGTGTAGACATTTATCACGAGGATCTGGCCGGCGTTATTTGGGTGAATCAGGACGAAATTCCTGCTAATAATATTGATGATGATAAAAATGGGTATATCGACGATA
>DMHA01000417.1:0-1053 GCA_003449615.1 Flavobacterium sp. | reverse complement strand
GGCGATATAAATGGTTGGAATTTTATAGGAAATAAAGATAACCAAAATGTACTGTTTGAAAATTTTGAATATACCCGAATTGTGAAGCAGCAGAATGTGAACGATGTTAATTATACTAAGGCAAAGAGTTTGTACGATAAAGAACTGCAGAAAAGACAAACGGAGAATAAGAATATTGAGCGATTTGAAAAAGTGTACCTCGAAGCCAAATCAATTATTCTGAAAAATACTGGAATCGACGTGAAATCAAAGTCGGATTTGGAGAAAGTAAAATCGAATGATAATAGGATTCTTGGCGCCAAAGATTTTTTGTCCAAACGTTATTCCATGGGTTTTAAGGAAGAGCAGTTAACGAGTTTTAAAAAATTAAACAGCGAGTACCTCGATTATTTTCTGAATACCGGATTTAATCCCCGGAATATTGTGGGAGATGATCCTGCGAATATGCAGGACCGAAATTATGGGAATAACGATGTTAAAGGTCCCCGATCCTCTCACGGTACTTCGGTATCCGGTATTATTGCCGGAGTTAGGAACAATAATATTGGCATAAATGGAATAGCCAGGGATGTTAAGATTATGGCAATCCGAACAACCCCAAGCGTAGACGAAAGGGATAAAGATGTTGCGTTAGCAATTATGTATGCGGTGGATAATGGAGCCGATATCATCAATATGAGTTTTGGCAAGCAGGTTTCCCCTCAAAAGAGTTTTGTAGATATGGCTGTAAAATATGCAGAAGAGCATAAAGTTTTATTAATTCATGTCGCTGGCAATTATGGTTTTAATATTGATGTTTTAGAAACGTATCCCAGCGATCGGTATTTGGATGGCACCGAACCTTCTAACTGGCTTAATGTTGGGGCTTCAGATCAGACGTTAGATAAAAAGTTGCCAGCCATATTTTCAAACTATGGCGCAAAACATGTGGATATATTTGCCCCCGGAGTTGAACTCGTAACACTCGATTCGTGCAACTCATACAGTATGCCAAGTGGCACCAGTGTTTCTGCCCCAGTTGTAACAGGTATTGCTGCGCTAGTATTATCATAT
>DMHA01000088.1:3479-7435 GCA_003449615.1 Flavobacterium sp. | reverse complement strand
AGGTTTTGAATTTTTACATTTTAGTAGGCTGTAAACATTCTTTCTGGTCTATCAGTTTAAAAAAAGTTGATTTTCCAGAGCCATTGCACCCTGCTATGATAAGTAAAACAGGCTTAGACATTCTTGAATTGTGGTCCTACTAGTAGGCTTTTTTTGAGTTTTTCCCAATTGTAAGTTTCTTTCGTAAACTGCCACTTGTACCTTAACCGAAGGCAATGCTTTTTTCATTTGCTCTAAAGCAAAAGCTATTCTTTGGTTAGTATTTGAAATATCTTTCATTGTGACAAATTTACAAAAAATTAAATAGTACAAAAGCTTCCAGCCTTTTGAAGGCTGGAAGCTTTACAAAAGGATATCGGCTGCAATCGTGGCTTATTATGACCTTTAGTATTTCAACACCTTTTTGCCAAATCACCGCTGTACGAAGTCTCCCGACTTCGTACCCAAACTCTTAAAAATAAACTTTTCTAAAACAAACTAAAAATTAATAAACAAAAAAAAACCGCTCAAATTTGCGAGCGGTTTATCTAAATTCAATAATTTTTTTAGAATCTATATCTTATTCCTAAAGCTAAGTCCGGTCCAAAATTGTCCTCTCTGTAATTATCAGAATTGAAGTACAATTCAGGACGGATGTCTAATGACAATTGAATTGGAACTTCCTTAAAGTTATATTCTATTCCAAGGTTGCCAGCTGCAAAAAGAAATACTCCGCTGTCACTTACCCCTGAATTGTCATAACTCCAACTTCCAACTCCGCCACCAACACCAGCATACCAATTGAAACCTCCGTCAATGTTCCATACCCATTGGTATATTCCTGTCAATTTAAAAGCATCAACATCATTGCTGTTTCGCCAACCTAAATCTAATTCTAAACGATTCTTATCGGAAAAACCTCTTTGATAAGAAATTTCTCCACCAAAACCGTCATTATCACCTAGACGCAAACCCAAAGCATTTTTTGAAATATCTTGTGCTTGTACCGAAAATGCTAATCCCGTTAACATAATAGCCGTTAAAAAAATTTTTTTCATAGTTTATTTTTAAATTTTTAATTCTGCAAATTTAAAAGTTAATAAATCATTTGCAAAATTTACTAAGAGTTATAATTGTAAACTTTAAATTGAAAGTTTGAGATTAAATTTTAATCTTTAAACTAAAATATTATATTTGTTGAAAACTAATTATAATGGCAGGAAATAGTTACGGAACTCTTTTTAGAATAACAACATTTGGAGAATCACACGGAGAAGCTTTAGGCGGAATAATTGACGGATGTCCGTCGGGAATTGCATTAGATTTAGAGGCTATTCAAATAGAAATGTCTCGAAGAAAACCCGGTCAGTCGGCCATAGTAACCCAACGAAAAGAACCAGATGAGGTACAATTCTTGTCGGGTATTTTTGAGGGAAAAACCACTGGAACGCCAATTGGTTTTATCATCCCGAATACCAATCAAAAATCAGACGATTATTCGCATATCAAAGACAATTACAGACCCAGTCATGCCGATTATGTCTATGAAAAAAAATATGGCGTTCGTGATTATCGTGGCGGCGGAAGAAGTTCAGCTCGTGAAACATCCAGTAGGGTAGTGGCAGGGGCAATTGCAAAACAAATGTTATCTGAAGTAAAAATTAATGCTTTTGTTTCCTCGGTTGGGCCAATATTTCTTCACAAACCGTATCAAGATTTAGATTTTTCAAAAATTGAAAGCAATCCAGTACGTTGTCCAGATGAAAAAATGGCAGCAGAAATGGAAGAATATATTCGCATCATTAAAAAACAGGGCGATACAGTAGGCGGAACCATAACTTGTGTTATTCAAAATGTTCCAATTGGTTTGGGCGAACCAGTTTTCGACAAATTGCACGCCGAATTAGGCAAAGCCATGCTTTCGATAAATGCGGTAAAAGGTTTTGAATATGGCAGCGGCTTTTCTGGAGCAAAAATGAAAGGAAGCGAACACAACGATTTATACAATCCTGATGGAACTACAAAAACCAATCTTTCGGGTGGAATTCAAGGTGGAATTAGCAACGGAATGGATATTTATTTCCGAGTTGCTTTCAAGCCAGTGGCAACCATAATGCAAAAACAAGAATCTTTAGACAATCAAGGCAATATTACCGAAATGCAAGGCAAAGGACGTCACGATCCTTGTGTTGTGCCTCGTGCTGTTCCCATTGTCGAATCAATGGCAGCCATTGTTCTTGCCGATTTTTATTTGTTAAACAAAACCTATTTTAAATAGTTTGCAGCCTGCCTGTCGGCAGACAGGTGTTCAGTTTGCAACAAACAACAAACAACAAACAACAAACAATAAACAATGACCCAAAGCGAAACCCAAAAAAAACCATCCTTTTTAGGAAATCTTACTGTTCAAATTGTAATTGCCATGCTTTTAGGGGCATTTTTAGGGATTTATGTTCACAATAATTATGATGCTTCTTTTGCTAAGGAATTTAGCGATAAGATAAAAATATTAGCCACAGTTTTTATTCGGTTAGTACAAATGATTATTGCTGTATTGGTATTCAGCACATTAGTGCCAGGTATTGCTAAGCTTGGAGATATTAAAACCGTTGGTAGAGTTGGTGGTAAAGCATTGGGTTGGTTTTTTACTGCTTCATTTATTTCGCTTTTGATAGGATTGTTATGGGTTAATATTTTGAAACCTGGGGTTGGACTCAATTTATCCAATATCGATTTATCGACTGCTGCCGAAGTAACAGGAAACACTCAAAGTTTTTCTACACAAAATTTTATCGAACACATTATTCCCAAGAGTATAGTTGAAGCTATGGCGAATAATGAAATTATACAAATTGTAATTTTCTCTATCTTTTTCGGATTAGCCGCAGCCTCTATTGGCAATTATGCAAAACCCGTAACTCATGCCATTGAAGTATTGTCGCATATTGTACTCAAAATGGTAAATTATGTGATGAAATTTGCTCCAATGGGCGTTTTTGGTGCGATTGCTGGTGTTTTTGCCATCAAAGATTTGAACGAATTAGTGATAACTTACATTAAGTTTTTCGCTTCATTTTTGGTAGGAATTGGTTCTTTATGGGTTTTTCTTTTAGCAGTAGGATTTATTTTTCTAGGAAAAAGAATGAAAACTTTATTAAATCATATAGTGAGCCCATTGATTATTGCCTTTAGCACCACCAGCAGCGAAGCGGTTTTTCCAAAATTGACCGAGGAATTAGAACGTTTTGGCATCAAAGACAAAATTGTGGCTTTTATGTTGCCTTTGGGTTATTCTTTCAATTTAGATGGCAGTATGATGTATATGACTTTTGCGAGTTTATTTATTGCACAAGCTTATGGAATTCATTTAGATATGGGCACTCAAATGACGATGCTTTTGGTGCTAATGCTTACCAGTAAAGGAATTGCTGGAGTTCCAAGAGCCAGTTTGGTCATTGTAGCAGCCACTTGCGGAATGTTCAATATTCCCATCGAAGGCATCGCTTTAATTCTTCCAATCGATCATTTTTGTGATATGTTTAGAAGTGCCACCAATGTTTTGGGCAATGCTTTGGCAACATCGGTAGTAGGAAAATGGGAAGATGGGAAAGAAAATGTGATTCACGAATAAGACATTCAATTTTCATTAGACAATCTTCTTCTTCAAGAATTTGTTGTTGATTACCGACAATAAAATGTAAGTAATAATTACTAACGGAATTCCCAAATATTGAAAGAAAACCAATAATAAAACACACAAAATCAGAAACACAATTTGAAGCGCATTTTTCTTGAAAGTAAAATCTTTTATTTTTAACGAAAATAAAGGAATCTCGGCATTCAAAATGTAAGCACTAAATAATGTAATGGCCAACAAAAACCACTGATTTGTCAAAATATCAAAAACCACCAACGAATTGGAATATTTGATAACCAAGGGTAAACTTATGATAAAAAGTGTATTGGCGGGTGTTGGT
>DMHA01000088.1:0-3435 GCA_003449615.1 Flavobacterium sp. | reverse complement strand
TTGGTAATCCAATAAATGAATCAGTTTGACGGGTATCAATATTAAAATTGGCCAATCGATAACAAGAACCCAAAGTAATTATAAATCCTAAATAGGGTAAAATGGTATTAAAAGATGAAGGATCTTGAACTTGTTTGAGCATCCAAAACATCACAAAACCTGGAACAACGCCGCTGGTTACCATATCAGCAAGAGAATCCAATTGCAAGCCTAACGGCCCAGACACTTTGAACAATCGAGCAAAAAAACCATCGAAGAAATCCAGAAAAATCCCAAGGCAAACAAAAAAGAAAGCCATTTCAAAATCCTTTTCTGCCACAAAAACTAGCGCAATACAACCACAAAAAAGATTCAATAAGGTAATAATATTTGGAATGTGTTTTTTAATTTGCATTTTTATAACGTTTAGATTATCAAAGTTCACAAATTTAATATAATAAGTGAATGAGAAGTACGTTTTTTTAAAGAGATTTAATTTTTCAAGTTTTACAATTCTGAAATGGTTGTTAAAAAAGCGATAAGCTCATTAAAAAATTATATTTTTGAAAAAATTTAAAAAAGCCCTCAGGTCTCCAAATTTATTTATGTCAAAAAAAACGCTATTCTATCTTGTTCTCTTGATTTGTGTTGGTTCACAAGCACAAACTGTTAGAAAGTATTCCAATGAGTTTATGAATATTGGCGTCGATGCTGCAGCTTTGGGAATGGCAAACGCAATGACAGCCAGCACGAATGACGTGAATTCAGTCTATTGGAATCCTGCAGGATTGGTTCATCTTGAAGACCATCAAATATCGTTGATGCACGCTAACTATTTTGCCAATATTGCCAAATACGATTATATCGCCTATGCCAATACTATTGATAACGAAAGTGCTTGGGGAATATCTTTAATCCGTTTTGGTGTAGATGACATCTTGAATACAACTGAATTAATTGACAGTCAAGGCAATATTGACTACAATCGTATTAGTCTTTTTTCGACTGCCGATTATGGTTTCACTTTTTCGTATGCTCGTAAACTGCAAGTGCCTGGTTTTCAATATGGAGTAAATGCCAAAGTGATTCGGAGAGTTATAGGAAAATTTGCTAGTTCTTGGGGATTTGGTTTCGATGCTGGATTGCAATTCGAAAAAAATGATTGGCAATTTGGTCTAATGCTTCGCGATATTACAACAACCTACAATATATGGAGCATTGACGAAGCCGAATATAAAAAAATTGCCGATGCTATTCCTGGACAAAATCAGGAATTACCAGAAAGCACCGAGATTACAGCACCAAAAGCACAATTGGGTATGTCTAAAAAATTCATTTTTCACTATGATTATAGTCTTTTGGCTGCTGCCAATATCAATATGCAATTTGCCAAAACCAACGATATTATTTCGACCGATTTTGTAAGCATTGATCCTGCTTTAGGATTTGAATTTGGCTATACCGACTTGGTTTTCCTTAGAGCTGGTGTAGGAAACTTTCAAAACATAGAACAAATTGACAATACCAATAAAGTAGGATTTCAGCCCAATATTGGTTTGGGATTCAAATACAAAGGCATTCAAATCGATTATGCTTTGACCAATTTAGGAAATCAAAGTGCGGCTTTGTATTCGAATATCTTTTCGGTAAAAGTGGATTTGGGACTTTTCAGAAATTAAAAACATTCAAAATGAATTTCACTTCATTAAAAAAATCACTCCTTTTTCTATTATTATTTATTTGCCTAAACAATTTTGGACAATCCATAATCTTATCCGAAAAAGCTCGTGCCAGCGTCATTACTTGCGACACAGGCAACGAATCTTATTCACTCTTTGGTCACACTGCCATCAGAATTACCGATTCAGAAAACAATCTTGATGTAGTCTATAATTATGGTGCTTTCGATTTTAGAACTCCCAATTTTGTGGCGAAATTTGCCAAAGGAGATTTGCAGTATTTTGCAGTAGCCAATACTTTTTCGGACTTTATGAGTCAATACACTTACGAACAAAGAAGTGTTTTTGAACAGGAATTAATTATTCCTTTGTCCTACAAACAAAAATTATTCGATAATTTGACTGCCGTTTTATCCTCAAACGAAAGTTATTACACCTATAAATTTATAGACAAAAATTGTACTTCGATGGTGGTGGACATTTTGAACAAAACATTGGAATCTGAAATAATCATAAAGGATTTTGACACCAATTTAACTTACAGAAGTATTTTGTTTCCGTATTTTGATAATTTTTTTTATGAGCAATTAGGTACAAGTATCATTTTTGGAACTAAGGTAGATGAACCTAGCAATCATATTTTTTTGCCTTTTGATCTTCACAAAAGTTTACAACAAACACATTTCAAAAATCAATTGGTTTGCAGAGAAAGTAAAACTTTGCTAGAATTCAAAAAACAAACTCCAAATTCTTGGTGGAATACTATTTATACTTATCTTGGTTTTCTTGGATTTATCCTAGTTTCAAATAATAAACGTGTTGATAATTTTTATTTTTTGATAATGGGTTTTTTGGGGATTTTCTTTGCCACTGTTGGTTTTTATTCATTTCACGAAGAACTTTCTAACAATTATAATGTATTGTTATTTAACCCAACCTTGATTGTTTTACTCTACTTTAAATTGGTAAAAAACAAAAAGTGGATAATCAATTTAGCGGTTTTCAATTTGGTGCTTATTGGAATTTATCTGATAGTGATGTTAAACAAAGCTCATTTGCTAATTCTAATTCCACTAATGTTAACGAGCTTAATTTTATTGGTAAAACTAATCTTCCAAAATAGAAAACCTATTTCCGTAGTTATTTAATTTTTGACTTTCAAATTAAGAATAACTTCTAAATTTAAATTGAAATATTAATAACAATTTGCATCAAATCCATTATGAAACCAAAGCTAACAAATGTTAACAAAATAGATTTTCATAAACCATAAATAATTGTATTTTTACATTTCAAAAATAAATAAAAAAAAATGGGCAAAATCATTGCTATTGCAAATCAAAAAGGCGGTGTTGGAAAGACAACAACAACTGTAAATCTCGCAGCATCTCTGGGCGTTTTAGAAAAAAAAGTTCTTTTGATAGATGCTGATCCTCAAGCAAATGCGAGTTCAGGATTGGGAATTGATGTGAATATTGTAGAAATTGGAACCTATCAAATTATAGAACATAGTAGTTTTCCTAAAGATGCCATTGTGAAATGTTCTGCACCAAATGTGGACGTAATTCCTGCGCATATCGACTTGGTTGCCATCGAAATTGAATTGGTTGACAAACCCGAAAGAGAATATATGCTCAAGAAAGCATTAGAAAGCATCAAAGACCAATACGATTACATCCTTATAGATTGTGCTCCTTCATTGGGTTTACTTACTTTAAATGCTTTGACAGCCGCCGATTCTGTAATTATTCCTATTCAATGCGAATATTTTGCACTA
>DMHA01000120.1 GCA_003449615.1 Flavobacterium sp. | reverse complement strand
ACATTTTTCTTTGAAAAGGTAAATTTATATTAGGTTTAACTTTCTAAATTTTTGGGGCGTTAAACCTTTTTTCTTCAAAAAAACCCTGTTGAAATAACTCAACGTTTCAAATCCACATTCAATAGCAATTTGATTAATAGGTTTGTCGGATTGTAATAAAAGTTGACAACTTCGGCTAATCCGAATGGAATTCAAATAATCCGAAAAAGTTTTTCCTGTTGCTTTTTTGAAAAAATTACAGAAATTACTTTCCGTCAAATAAATTACACTTGCCACTTGATGCAAAGTTATGGGCTCGGCAAAATGATTTTCCAAAAAATTACAAACCTTATTAATTCTGTTTTCGCTTTCAGCAGAATTAACGGTTTGAAAAGAATTCGAACACAAAACTTTGTGGTTACATTGCGTCAATTGATTCAAGATGCTCATCAAAGCAATAAGTCGATTAAACCCCTTTGTGTAAACTAAATTTACTAAATCAGCCTTTAAATCAAAATTTTCAGCCGGAAAAAACAAGCCTTTTTTCGATTGCTCTAGCATCGTTCTTAACCCAATACTCTCTTCAAAACCTAAAAAAGAATGGATAAATGAAGTTGAAAATTGTATTACTACAACATCAAAATCATCTTTATCACTGGATTTTCCAACCCAAGTATGGGGCAAATAAGCTCCTAATAAAACCAAATCGCCATTGCCAAAATTCTCGTGACTATTGCCTATCAATCGATACCCATTTCCTTTAATAATATAAGTCAGTTCAAACTCAGGATGATAATGCCATTTGAATTCGAAAAATGGAATTTGAAATCGATATACATAAAAACTCGCTTTTCCCTGATGCGAATTTATTTCTTCTAAAATTGGTTTCATACACCATACTTAATAATATACCTCGAAATAAGGCAAAAAAATTGAATATAGTATCATAAATTAATAATTTTAATTTAAAAATATTGAATAAAAAAAAATAATTGAGAATAAAAAAATTTCAAATGAAACTCAAAATAGTAAACATCTTCCTATTTATCCTAAGTATTATGAATGCTCAAGAAAAAGAAACCGAAAAATTTCAATTGCTAGCTTTTGGTAGTATCAAACCATCGGGTTGGATAAAAATTCAAATGGAAAAAGACATTAATGGATTTGTGGGCAATTTAGACCAAATAGTTCCTGACTTAATAAATGATCCGATTTATGGAATTGGAAGGCTTCAAAAACATAGCAAAACCAAAGAATTGGGTAATCTCAAAGAAGGCGATGCCGACGGAAACGAACAATATATGTGGTGGAATAGTGAAACCCAATCCAATTGGTGGGATGGTTACCTCCGAAATGTGCTCCTACTTAATGAAAAAGTGGGTTTAGAAAAGGTAAAAAAATATATTTATGCCATTTTAGCCACTCAAGACGATGATGGCTATTTGGGAATTTATACCCCTGAGTTGCGATATCAATTTCATTCTGAAAATGGAGAACTTTGGTCAAAAACTACCTTATTTCGTGGGCTACTTGCTTATTATGAATATTCTAAAGATGTAAAAGTTTGGAATGCTTTGAAAAAAGCGGTCGATAATGTAATGCAAAATTATCCCATCAATGCCTCAAGCCCGTTTTCGTCGGGAGAAAAATTCAATGGTGGCGTGTCGCATGGCCTAACTTTTACCGATGTATTGGACAGAATGTATCAAATAACGGGAGATAAGAAATATGTGAATTATGCCTTGTTTTTATATCAAGATTTTTCAAACACCTTTCAATCGGAAAAAGATGCTCAATTAGACAATATTTTGAATCCTGACTACAAATTGCAATCGCATGGCGTTCACACTTTTGAACATTTACGCCCTTTGATTGTGGCTGCTTATGCCAATAAAAATAGCGAATTACAAAATGCTTTGGCTGTTTATATTCAACGAATTGAAAATGCTACAACCCTAACAGGAGGTGCTATTGGTGATGAATGGATTGCAGAAAGATTGCCAAATGCAACACACACAGGTTATGAATATTGCTCTTTACAGGAGTTGCTAGACAGCTACACCGTTTTGTTGCAAAAAAAGGGTCAGCCAAAAATTGCCGACGAAATTGAAACCATTTTCTACAATGCAGCACAAGGAAGTCGTGACCCGAATCACTCTTGTATTGCTTATCTCAAAACAGACAACTCCTTTGAGATGGAAGGAACTAAAAACGGCGAAATAGAACCCAACCGCAAACAAACTCGTTACAAATATTCTCCAGCACACCAAGATGTAGCAGTGTGTTGCAACCCAAATGCAGGAAGAATTTCCCCTTATTTTATAGAAAAATCGTGGATGAAACAAGGCAATAATTCCCTCGTTGCAGCCATTCTTTCGCCAAATATATTAGAAACAACAATAGACAACAACCCAATACGAATTGAAGAAATTACAGAATATCCATTTAAAAACAACTTTATTTTTAAAATTTATAATCCAAAAAAAACTAACTTTATTCTTAAAATTAGGAAACCAATATGGGCAACAGAAGTGGTAACTAATGAAAAATTTACTTTGGAAAATGGTTTTATTGTTTTAGATAGAAAATTTAATAAAGAAGATCAAATTCAAATTAAATTCAAGGCTTCCATTATTGTAAAAGAAGATGCCAATCATGAAAAATATTTTACCTATGGTGCCCAAGTATTTGCAAAATCAATTTCTGCAACAGAACATAAAGGCAAAATTTACAAAGGAAATTTCTTTGATATTACCTATACGCCAAAAGAAAATACAAAGTATATATTCATTCCAAACAATAATGCTAAATTTGAAAATGAAAAAATATATGTAACCCTAAAAAATAGTACAACAAATGAATTAGAGAATGTTGAACTAG
>DMHA01000336.1 GCA_003449615.1 Flavobacterium sp. | reverse complement strand
TGTTATATTCTTTAATTTCATTAGGATTCCAAATATCTTTTTGTTTTACTGAAACAAATTTATTTAAATATTGATTATCAAGCATACTTTCCTCACTTTCTTCACTGTGGCTCGGCCAATATTCCGTTTTTCCATCAGCATAAATCGCTTTAAGAATGTAGGTAAGTTCGAATGATGTTATTTTATTGGGAGTATTGTTTTGTATGACTAAGGTGGTACAAAAAAAAGGCTTATCCCCAACATATTCGACAAATTCTTCGGCCTTACCTTCAACATTAGTATTTGTTTCTTTATCGATTTCATTCAAGAAATAGCTTTTGAGAAACTTCTTTTCAAATTGCTTAATCTCCAAAGACTTGAACTTAATTGAAAAATCTTCAGTGTTTTCAGGCACTTTGTTTACTGTTGCTGTATCTTTTTCGATTCCATGATCGATGGTATTTGCATCAGGTTTATGTTTACATGAAAAACTCAGGCATACTAAGAATGATAATATTATTTTCTTCATTTGGTTGTTGTTTCCTATTAGTTGTTTATGGACGGTTAACTTACCCCCAACGTGATATTAATTGTTTAGATTTTATGTTTTTGAAATGCTTAAACTTATAGTACTCGACAAAGATAAACAAAACTTGATTTTTTTATAAATTGTTTTTTGTCTATTCCCTTTCGATAAACTACTTTTGCCAAAGTTTTAAAAATAAAGCCAGCACACCTTGAATAATTCACCCAATTCCATTTCTATAAAATCCATATACCTTGATTTCAAAGCGATTACTAAAGCTGGTTTGGCAATTAGTGTTGTTTTTTCCTCAATCGCAGGATTTTTGTTGGGTGTTCCTGATATTCTCTCTTTAGATTGGTTGGTTTTACTGAAACTAGCCATAGGTGGTTATTGTATGGTGGGTGCCTCAAATGCTTACAATCAAGTTATCGAGAAAGACCTTGATGCCTTGATGGACAGAACTAAGAATCGTCCTGTTCCAGCAGGGAGAATGTCGCCCAATGTAGCTTTGGTCGTAGCTAGTATTCTTACCGCAATTGGGATTGTTTTATTGTACACCATCAATCCTAAAACAGCGATGTTTGGTGCGATTTCCATATTTTTATATACTAGTATTTATACACCTCTGAAAACGGTGACTTCACTGTCGGTTTTTGTGGGAGCGATTCCTGGAGCCATTCCGTTTATGTTGGGTTGGGTTGCGGCAACGGGTAATTTTGGCATAGAAGCTGGAACTTTATTTTTGATACAATTTTTCTGGCAGTTTCCTCATTTTTGGGCAATTGGTTGGTTCTTATACGAAGATTATGAGAAAGCAGGTTTCTTTATGTTGCCAACTGGCAAGAAAGATAATGGAACGGCTTTGCAAATCATTTTATACACAGTTTGGCTAATAATTGCCTCGCTTTTGCCGTCTTTGGGCTATACAGGACAATTATTTATTTCGCCAATAGCTGCGGTTTTGGTGTTTTTGCTCGGACTTTGGATGCTTATTTACGCTGTGAAATTGTATCAATCAAGAACAACCAAAGCTGCAAGAGCTTTAATGCTAGTAAGCGTTTCTTATATTACTTTATTGCAATTAATTTATATATTTGACAAAATTTTAAGATAGCTATGACAACTCCAATGACCGCCGAAGAACATAAATCAAGAACCGCAAGATCTTACAAATTGTTGCTATTATTCGCTATGATTAGTATGATTATGATGTTTGCTGGATTGACGAGTGCTTTTGTGGTAAGTAAATCCAGGGCCGATTGGTTAAAGGATTTTCAATTGCCAACTGCATTTTATTTCAGTACATTAGTGATTATTGGATGCAGTCTTACTTTTCATTTGGCCAAAAAAGCCATTCAAAAAGACAAGCAACAGGCAACAACTTCGTTTCTTTTAGCCACTTTAGCATTGGGAATTTTGTTTGTAGTGTTGCAATTTATGGGTTTTGGTCAAATTGTAGAAAGTGGTTATTATTTTACTGGTGCCGAAAGTTCCATAACTACTACATTTCTATACATCGTTACTGTGGTTCACTTGTTGCATCTTGCGGGTGGATTAATTGCCCTTTTTATTATTATAATTAAACAATTGAAACACAAATACAATCCAACAGAAACTTTAGGTATCGAGCTAGGTGCTATGTATTGGCACTTTCTGGATTTATTGTGGATTTATTTATTTTTATTTTTATTTTTCTTTCAATAAGAAAAAATTGTAGATTTGAAAACTTTTAATTAAAAAATTTTTATGAGTACAGTTGCAACTGCGAATAGCGGAGAAAAAGTTTGGGGAGGCGGCGACAACCAACCCCTAGGAGCCAGTTATGGCAAATTGATGATGTGGTTTTTTATTCTGTCTGATGCCTTGACATTTTCAGGATTTTTGGCCGCGTATGGATTTTCGAGATTCAAATTTATTGAAACTTGGCCTTTAGCCGATGAGGTTTTTACACATTTTCCGTTTATGCATGGCGTTACAGCGCCTATGTATTATGTGGCATTTATGACTTTTGTTTTGATTTTTTCATCGGTTACGATGGTTCTTGCCGTTGATGCTGGACACCAAATGAAAAAAAATAAAGTTACCATTTATCTGTTTTTGACCATTATTGGTGGTTTAATATTCGTGGGTTCACAAGCCTGGGAATGGAAAAACTTTATCAAAGGAGAATATGGTGCAGTCGAAACCAAAGGAGGAAGTTTGCTTCAATTTGTTGACACAGATGGAAAAAGAGTAGCACTTGCTGATTTTGCGGTAACCTTGCCCGAAGACAGAGAACAATTGAGTCGAGATAAAGGAAAATGGTTTATGGAAGAAACAACTCAGCCTTCTTATTCCGTTGCCGAAGTTCAAGCGGGTTTCAAGGCGCATCCTAATATTTTGGTTAGAACCGAAACGATTGACGCCAATAAGAAAAAAACTGTACTTTCCAGAAGCGAATCTGAATTGCGTTTGAAAGATGCAAGTTTGGTTGTAGAAGGTGCAAACCTTACTAGAAACGAATATGGTAGCAAATTATTTGCTGACTTCTTTTTCTTTATTACTGGTTTCCACGGTTTCCACGTATTTTCTGGAGTGGTTATCAATATTATCATTTTCTTTAATGTGCTTCTTGGCACTTATGAGAAAAGAAAAAGTTATGAAATGGTAGAAAAAGTAGGGCTTTATTGGCACTTTGTTGATTTAGTTTGGGTATTTGTATTCACAGTTTTCTATCTCGTTTAATTTACAAAAAGGTATCATTATGTCACACGCACACGTATCTAACACAAAAAGAATTTGGACAGTTTTTTTATATTTATCTGTAATTACAATTGTTGAGGTATTTTTAGGAATTATAAAACCAGGAATTTTACACAATAATAGTTTACTTGGGTTGAACTTGTTGAACTGGATTTTTATCATTTTAACAGGAGTTAAGGCCTATTACATTGTTTACGCCTTTATGCACATGGAAGGCGAAAGATCGGCTTTGCGATATGCCGTGATTTTGCCCTTAATTTTCCTTGTCGCTTATTTGCTTTTCATTCTTTTGGTAGAAGGAAATTATGTTTTCGAGGTTTTCAAAAATTCAACCATCAAGTGGAATTTTTAAGAAAATAATAATTCAATAAATAGGGTGTGCATTGCACACCTTTTTTTATTTTTGTACATTATCTTGTTGCTTCTACTATGAAAAAAAATATTGTTCTCTTCGTTCTTTTTGTTTTACCCATTGTTGCCTATCTTTTCTTTGCATCAGGCGTAAATAGTTTTACAACATTACCCATTATCACTCCCAAAGTGGCTGATTTTGGCCATTGGAAATCATTAAAAAATGAAAAAGTAAGCCTTGATAATAAAATTACAATCTTGGGTTTTTCAGGAACTGAAATTTTAAAAAACAGAGGCAATTTTTTTAATCTAAATGCCAAAATTTACCAACGGTATCACGAGTTCAAAGATCTCCAATTTGTGGTGGTTTGTCC
>DMHA01000274.1 GCA_003449615.1 Flavobacterium sp. | reverse complement strand
TTCAAACCTAAAAATTCTTGGAATTCCAGACGAATTTATCGAACAAGGAACCGTTGAAGAATTACAACAATTGTGCGGAATTGACGTTTGTGGTTTGGTAGATATTTTCAAGAATTATTGAAATAAATAGTAACTATTCAGCCTGGCAAAAAAATGACCTCGCACTTCATCAGTTCGAGTGTTGGGTGGCATTTTACAAAGGCACTACTAAAATTAAAAGGACAAACAACCAAAGAAAATAATTCGTAATTTTGAAGTATGGAAAAGAAGCCTCTTTATACTATCGGACACGGTAACAGAAAGCCAGAAGATTTTCTTGCTTTGCTGAAAGACTTTGGTATAGAATATCTTATAGATGTTCGCTCACAACCCTATTCAAAATTTAATCCTCAATATAATCAAAATGAAATAAAATTCTTTTTGGAAGGAAATGGAATTAAATATGTTTTTATGGGGGACACAATAGGTGGCAGACCCAAAGACAAATCTTGTTACGACTTCAACGGTAAAGTTGATTATGAAGCCGTTAAGACAAAGAACTTTTTTAAAAATGGTATTGACAGGCTAAAGACTGCATATAGTAAAGACATAAATGTTGCTTTAATGTGTAGTGAAAGCAAACCTTGTGAATGCCACAGAAGTAAACTAATAGGAAAAGTTCTCGATGTTGACAAAATCACAATGAAGCATATAGACGAAAAAGGTAAAATCAAAGACCAAGCAACAGTAATCAATGAATTAAATAAAGGATTAGGAGAATTTGACTTATTTGGTAATCCGATAAACGCAACATCACGAAAAGTATACTTATAGACTATGGAATTTTTTACAATCGGAGTTTACAACTCATCTGAAAAAGAATTTTTCGACAAACTTTTCGAAAACAATATAGATACTTTTTGTGACATCAGACAACGCAGAGGCGTTCGTGGTGCAAAATATTCTTTCGTGAACAGTAATCGCTTACAGCAAAAACTTAATGATTTGGAAATTAAGTATGGTTACATTCCAGACTTAGCACCAACCTCTGAAATTAGGGAATTACAAAAAGAAATCGACATTGAAAAAGGCGAATTAAAAAGTGAAAGACAAGAACTTGGAAAAGTCTTTGTGATTGAATATAAAAATAGAATTTTGAAAAATTTTGATTTTGAAAAATTCTTTGAAAGTCTTGACCAAATTGGAGCTAATCGCATAGCTCTTTTTTGTGTCGAAGAACATCCCGAAGCCTGTCATCGTTCAATTGTATCAGGAAAATTGATGACTAATTACAATTATAAAATCACACACTTATAATATGGACGTTTTGATTCTTTCCAAAACCCACATGAACAATGGTAAGTGCTGTATTGGGGGGATTACAGGAAGTGGTCGATATGTCCGCTTACTAACCACAAACGGAGAAAATCAACCTGAAGATACAGATTTAAATCCTAGACAGGTTTGGGAAGTTGAGTTTACCGAACGATCAAATATGACAGCACCTCACGTTGAAGATGTATTAGTCAGCTCCAGAAAAATCAAAGGAAGTTTAAAGGATGAGTTAACAATTCTTGAATTCATCAAACAAAGAAAAATAGCAATTTGGGAAGGAAGTCCTGATGTTCTGTTTGATGGTAAAATCAGATGGACAAAAAACGGAAGTGGATTTATAAATAAGGAAGCAGTTTCAGAACATAGTGTTGGATTTTGGATTTCGGATAAAGATTTGACAAAAAGTATTTATTTCGATAAGCCAAGGTATAGTTATCACGGTTCTAATGGTTGGCGTAGCCTTCCGTATGTTGGTTTTGATGAACCTTTAGAAATTATTCTAAAAGGAACTTTAATTCGAGTTTCATTAGCCCGTTGGTGGGATACAAAAGGAACAACAGAACTAAGATGCCCATTACAATTATCAGGTTGGTATGACATTAATGATAAGCCAAAAATAAAAACAAACGACATTAATGACGACTTGCCATTTTGAGAAGAAAAACGAAAGCCCAACCGCCGTTTTCTTAAAAAATGCGACAGCTTTTTTAAGAAAATGTCTGTCTGCCACAAGCAGGTATCGAGACGAGATATCTTCTGGCTTCTAGATACAATTTAGATCATTAAAGCTGTCGCATTAATGTTCTTTATCACTCGAAGTGACGTTTATAACGACATTAATTTGCGTGACTGAATACTATTACTACCATAAATTCTAACTATAAACTTTTTGGTCAACAATGAAATTTTATTTTTTTCGTTTTTTCTTGATACTATTCTTTATCTCAGTGAGTTCTTTTTCTCAAGATACAATCAGTAAGCGGGATACAATTAAGGGAATTGTTCTTGACATTAAACCTGTAACTTCGCTTATAATTGACCACAAAAAGATATATTTAGTTGCAAAAAAACCTTCAAAAATTCCCGTTTCTATTTTAACCCATTGGAAAAACAAGAACAGCATCGGCTTTGATTTGACCCAAATTGCCTTTGTCAATTGGAATGCTGGTGGAACGAGTTCGGTTTCGGGATTGTTGAAGGGCGTGTTTACCAGAATCCGATCGGACATCAATAGCGAATGGGTTAATGAATTAAGTTTTAGGTACGGACTCAACAAACAAGATGGTTTAGAAGTGAGAAAAACCGATGACGAATTCCGTTTGAATTCCACTTTTGGGTATCGAAAAGACACTTTGTCCAACTGGTATTTTAGCGGAAAATTCAATTTTAATACCCAATTTACGAATGGTTACAAGTATCCCAATACTGAAAATGCCATTTCAAAACCCTTTGCTCCAGCCTATACTTTTCTGGGAATTGGGGCAAATTATTTTGATAAAAAAAAGAAATTTGATGTTTATATTTCGCCCTTGACCATGAAAAACACTTTGGTTTTAGACCAAGAACTTGCCAATAATGGGGCATTCGGAATGACAAAAGCCACTTATGATTCTGCAGGAAACCTAATCACTCACGGAGAAAAATCGAGAACCGAAATAGGTTTTTTGGCTACCAATCATTATAAAAAAGAAGTTTGGAAAAACATCACGATGGAAAATAGATTGAGTTTATATTCGGATTACATTAATAATTTTGGCAATATTGATGTAGAATGGCGACTTCAATTTGATCTAGTGGTCAATCAATATGTTAAAGCAAATATTGGTACACATTTGATTTATGATGATGACGTAAAAACTACTGAAGAAGTAAACGGTCAAAAAGTAGAATCAGGGGCAAAAGTGCAACTCAAACAAGGTCTTGGAGTGGGATTGGTTTATAACTTTTAGGTATTAATTCGATTTTCTACCGTTGATGGTTTCATATAATTCCAAGGCATTTCCGTCGGTCAAAAGGGAAACATAATGGCAAATATGCAACAGTCTTTGGTACAAATTTTCTTTTTCCCCCAAGAATTTTTCGGGTAACATTTTCAACAATAACTTGTCGTAATTAGACAAATTGCCCTCAAATTGATTGTTGAAAGCCGTGATGAATTTGTCCAACAAGGTTTGAATTATTTGGTAGCCCACAATTTCTTTTTCGATAACCTCCCGACTTTGATAGATGTTCTTCACGCTCAATTTGATGATATCGGCCATTTGTACTTTGTACTTGCTTTTGTCGGTCAAGGCAAAAGGAAATCTTCCCTGCAAAATAGCCTCTTCGTTTTCGATAAAAACTTTCACAACATCATTGATTAAGCTCCCAATTGCCAAAGCCCTAAGGTAACTGATTCGGTCTTCTTTGGTGGTCAAAGAATTGTATTTAGCAGAATCGATGCTGTCTTTGACTAATTTTATTAAGTATTCCAAGGCAAAATCTTCGGAAACCAAACCGAGATTAATTCCGTCTTCAAAATCGATAATGGTGTAACAAATATCATCGGCAGCTTCGACCAAATAGGCCAAAGGATGTCTTTCAAAACCAATGTCGTTTCCTTCTTTGTTTGGAATCATTCCCAATTCTGATGCAACTTCTTCAAAAAATGGTTTGTCCGATTGAAAGAATCCGTATTTTTTATCAGCAATATTGGAAGTGGGTTTTTTGGGCAAACTTTCCTTTGGATATTTCATAAAAGCCCCAAGAGTGGCGTAGGAAATTCGCAATCCGCCTTCAATCCCAGGACGACTTGCCGTGAGTACTGAAAAACCGTTGGCATTGCCTTCAAAATCAATTAAATCTTGCCATTCTTTGGCCAAAAGTTGGTCTTTGTATTGTTGCCCTTTTCCAATGGAAAAATATTCACCAATGGCTTTCTCTCCAGAATGTCCAAAAGGGGGATTTCCGATGTCATGTGCCAAAGAAGCCGCAGCTACTATTGCTCCAAAATCATTGGCTTGAAAACCGTGAATTTCCTTCAAATGCGGATATTTTTCAATAATTTTTTTTCCAACTAAACGCCCGATAGAACGCCCAACAACCGAAACTTCCAAACTGTGCGTCAATCGAGTATGCACAAAATCGGTTTTCGAAAGCGGAATAACCTGTGTTTTATCTTGCAAACTGCGGAAAGCAGAGGAGAATATAATCCGATCATAATCGACCTCGAAACCCAAACGGGTGTCATCTTGTTCTATTCGTAATCGTTTGCTTGTGTCGCCTTGACGACGAAGAGATAATAGTTGTTCCCAGTTCATTGTGTTTTTATTATGGATTATGCAGTCGAATATTACGAATATACAAATAGAAAAGGAAAGTTTTCTATTTTTGTTTTTCTATTTCAAAAAGTTCTTTGTAATCAATCAAGATTTGTTCTAGTTTGTCTTTTTTGACCACAAAAGTATTAGAATATTCATCGTGCCAACCTGGTTTTCTCCCTTGAAAAAATGTGAAATATTCAAAAGGAATTTGTCTTAATGCACTTCTAGCTAAAATATCTATTGATTTAGGTTTTGAACCATCTTTTAGAACTACAATGGTTTTTGTAAAATATTTAGCTAATGATCGAGATAGAAAGGTCTCAGTAATTGTATAATAAAAAAAAGAAGTTATTGACCAAAAAAGATAGGTCTCCATTTTATCAAAAGAATCAACCTGATTAATTAATCCTAATTTATATTCAGAAAAAATTAGGTCGGTAATAATGATTAATATCCACATCATTAATTTCATTATCAATATATCAATTATGAAATTCAAAAAACGTGTGGTTTTTGAGGCTAAAATGTAGTTTGGTATGGTAAAATTGGTTTCCATCAAATTATAAAAAATCAGTAATCAATCTTTATGATTCATCTTGGTTTATTCCTATTTCATCTAAAGCATAAAATAATTCTTTACTTCTTTCGAAATCATCCTTTCTTACCACATAAGTATCTGTTATTGAATCGTGCCAACCTCTTGAAGGGGTTCCTAAAAATGAAAGTGCATCGAATGGAATAATTCTGCACAGCGTTCTTTTAAGAATTATGCTACTTTCGGGCTTAGTTCCATCCTCTAAAACCACCATAGTATTTGTGACGAATTTCCCTATTGATTTTGAGAAAATTGATTCCATCAAGGTAAAATATGGAATCATTATTAAGAAATAGATGAGATATTCTTCTAATTTATTTATGTTTTGTAACCACTCTAAAAAACCATTTGCTTCAAAAAAATCTGCAATTAGAGCGGTGATGAATGATAATCCAAAAATTGTGGAATATATTATTACACTGTCTATTATATAATTTAAAAGGCGTTGTCCTTTTGATGCCAACAACTCATCTGTCACTTGAAATTCTCTTTGCTCCATAACTTGTTAAATTAAAAAACAGTTACCAAAATGATAACTGTTTCAAAAGTAAGATATTCTTTCTAAATTAACTCCCACACATTTCGCAATCTTCCAAATCTGCATTTTTGGCTCTATCAATCATTGCTTTATATTCTTCGGCGGTCATTTCGATACTATTGGCCTCAACTTCAACAGCAGGTAGTGGTGCTGCTTTTTTGTCATTATTCAAGGTAAATTTAATCGCATCAACGGCCGATTTTGTTCTCAAATAATACATCCCGGTTTTCAAGCCAGATTGCCAAGCGTAGAAGTGCATTGAGGTCAGTTTCGAATAATTGGCATCTTGCATAAACAAGTTCAAAGATTGCGATTGATCGATAAAATAACCTCGGTGGCGTGACATATCGATGATGTCTTTCATAGACATTTCCCAAACAGTTTTGTACAATTCTTTTAAATCTTGCGGAATATCAAGCCCTTGAACCGAACCGTTTTGTCTCATCAATTCTTGTTTCAAGGTTTCGTTCCAAAGTCCACGTTCTACCAAGTCGTTCAATAAATGTTTGTTGACCACAATAAATTCTCCTGACAAAACACGTCTTGTATAAATATTTGAAGTATAAGGCTCGAAAGCTTCGTTGTTACCCAAAATTTGCGAGGTCGAAGCCGTTGGCATTGGAGCTACCAATAATGAATTTCTAACGCCGTTTTTCATCACTTCTTTTCTCAAAGATGCCCAATCCCAGCGACCAGAAAGTTCTTCGTCTTTCATTCCCCAAAGGTTGTGTTGGAATTCTCCTTGTGAAATGGGCGAACCCTTGAAAGAAGAATAGGCACCTTCTTCTTTGGCCATTTCCATCGATGCGGTTACGGCTGCAAAGTATAAAGTTTCAAAAATTTCCTGATTTAATTTCTTGGCTTCGTCACTTGTAAAAGGCATTCGCAACAGAATGAAAGCATCGGCAAGTCCTTGAACACCAAGGCCTACAGGACGATGACGCATATTTGAGTTTTCGGCTTCTACAACAGGATAATAATTTCTATCGATAACCTTGTTCAAGTTTCTCGTTACACGTTTGGTTACTTTGAACAATAATTCGTGGTCAAATTTTCCGTTTTCAATAAACATTGGCAACGAAATAGAAGCGAGATTACAAACTGCAATTTCGTCTTTCGATGTAAATTCCATAATCTCGGTACACAAATTCGATGAACGAATGGTACCAAGATTTTTTTGGTTTGATTTTCTGTTGGCAGCATCTTTGTACAACATATAGGGCGTTCCGGTCTCGATTTGAGATTCTAGAATTTTCTCCCACAATTCGCGTGCTTTGATGGTTTTTCTGCCTTTTCCTCTTTCTTCGTAGGAAATGTATAATTTTTCAAATTCTTCTCCATAGACGTCATATAATCCTGGACATTCGTTTGGACACATCAAAGTCCAATAACTATCTTCTTGAACTCGTTTCATAAACAAATCCGATGTCCACATCGCAAAGAATAAATCTCTGGCACGCATTTCTTCTTTTCCAGTATTCTTTTTCAAATCCAAAAATTCGAAAATATCGGCATGCCAAGTTTCGATGTAAATGGCAAAACTTCCTTTGCGTTTTCCACCACCTTGATCTACATAACGAGCGGTATCGTTGAAAACCCTCAACATGGGTACAATTCCGTTTGAAGTTCCGTTGGTGCCACGAATGTAAGAACCTGTTGCGCGAACATTGTGAATAGAAAGTCCAACTCCACCGGCTGATTGTGAGATTTTAGCCGTTTGTTTCAGTGTGTCATAAATTCCGTCGATACTGTCGTCCTGCATGGCCAAAAGGAAACAAGAAGACATTTGAGGTTTTGGCGTTCCTGCGTTGAACAAAGTTGGCGTAGCGTGGGTAAAGAATTTTTTCGACATTAAGTCGTAGGTTTCTATCACAGAATCCAAATCGTTTAGGTGAATTCCAACCGAAACACGCATCAACATGTGTTGCGGACGCTCGACTATTTTTCCGTTTATTCTCAATAAATAGGAACGTTCTAGGGTTTTGAAACCAAAATAATCGTAATTAAAATCTCGGTTGTATATAATGTGCGAATCCAAAAATTCGGCGTTTTCCATAATTACTTTATGTACTTCTTCGGATAATAATGGAGCTTCAAGATTCGTTCTCGGATTGACATAATGAAACATTTCGTTCATGGTTTCCGAGAAAGATTTTTTGGTATTAGAATGTAAATTCGAAATTGCAATTCTGGCTGCCAATTGAGCATAATCAGGATGTGCAATGGTCATCGAGGCAGCAGTTTCGGCAGCCAAATTGTCTAATTCTGAAGTCGAAACTCCATCATATAAACCTTCGATTACTCGCATGGCTACTTTTACAGGTTCGACTAAACCGTTTAGACCATAACATAGTTTTTTAATTCTATCGGTAATCTTGTCGAACATTACTGGCTCTTTGTGGCCATCTCTTTTTACTACGTACATAATTTTTAGTTTTGTGAAATAGACAATCCCTTCTCTATTTCGGGTTATTTGTGGTTAATTTTTGCCGCAAAGACACCAAGTCTCAAAGTTTTTGGCTTAGTTTTTTTATTTTCCTGTTCCGCGAAGTCTCCGACTTCGTGGATGTGTTCGAAGGTCTCCTGACCTTTTCAAATTTATCATTTTATCAAAGGCGGTCAGAGACCGCTTCTCGCATCCACAAAGTCGGAGACTTTGCGGAACTCTTCGGTTCCTCGCAGGCTTTGTTCCGCGAAGTCTCCGACTTCGAGGAAGTGATTGAAGGTCTCCTGACCTTCTCTTCTTTCAAGTTTTACCAACTCAACCCATTCGCAAACGCGTTTGGATTTAATACATCAATTACTGGATTCTGAGCAATTTCGATTTTCAATAATACATTTCCATTGACATAATTACTTGCACTGGAATACAAATAATGTGATGCCTTTTCGACAATTCCAGCACGAACGGGGTTAAGATGAATATAATCTAATTTCTGCCAAAGAAATTTTTCGGTATAAATTTCTTCTGGATGGTTACCGTATTGCCAAAACTGGTATTTCTCATTCCTGGAATGACTTTTACAAGCAAATTCAAATCGTTTCAACATCCAATCTCTTCTACTTTCTGGCTCGTTTTCTATTGTTTCTAAAATAGATTTAGCCGTAAACTTCTTAAAATCTCTAATCAAATCAGACAACTTTCCTTCTTTCGATTGAACTACCAAATGTATGTGATTGGACATAATTACATATCCATACAAAATCATTCCTTTGTTTTTTATGCAAAAATTCAAACTTTCAATAACAATATCTCTGTATGCTTTTCTCGAAAAAACATCAACCCAATCAATTACAGTTGCGGTTATGAAATGTGCTTTTGTTTGGTCGTATATTTTATATCCATTTCCTTCCATCAAGCAATGATTTAAAAATCAAATATTTTATTTTTTTTCGCGATTTCGATAGCTATCGGAACTGACTTTGCAAGTTTGAAAAGCGGTCTTTTTAAAAACGAAGGTCGGAGATCTTCAAACGCATCCACGAAGTCGGAGACTTCGCGGAACTAGGGCAAAAAATTTAAAAATCAGCATCGAAGCTAATTTTTTGAGCGTCAGAATCGGTATTCATCACTCCAGATTTTTGGTATTCTCCTACTTTCTTTTCGAAGAAATTGGTTTTCCCTTGAAGCGAAATCATATCCATAAAATCAAAAGGGTTGGCGGTGTTGTATTCTCTTTTGCAACCCAATTCTACCAATAATCTGTCGGTAACAAATTCTAAATATTGTGTCATTAAAACGGCATTCATTCCAATCAAACTTACCGGAATCGACTCGGTAATAAATTCTCTTTCAATGTCTAAAGCATCAACAATAATTTCTCGGATACGTGCTTTCGAAACTTTATGTTTTAAATGATGATTGTGTAAATGCACAGCAAAATCACAGTGAACACCTTCGTCACGAGAAATTAGTTCGTTCGAAAAGGTTAAACCTGGCATTAACCCGCGTTTTTTCAACCAAAAAATAGAGCAAAAACTTCCTGAGAAGAAAATACCTTCTACAGCTGCAAAGGCAATTAATCTTTCGGCAAACGAATCGGATTCAATCCATTTCAAAGCCCATTCGGCTTTCTTCTGGATGGCTGGAAATCTTTCAATAGCATTGAACAATTCGTCTTTCTCGGCTTCGTCTTTTACATAAGTATCAATCAACAACGAGTAAGTTTCGCTATGAATATTTTCCATCATGATTTGGAAACCATAGAAGAATTTTGCCTCGGCATATTGCACTTCATTGACGAAATTTTGGGCTAAATTTTCGTTCACAATTCCATCTGAAGCGGCAAAAAACGCCAAAATATGTTTCACAAAATATCTTTCATCTTCACTTAATTTATG
>DMHA01000411.1 GCA_003449615.1 Flavobacterium sp. | reverse complement strand
AGTTTTATTGTGTAATTATTTGATATTCAATATATTGAATTAAAAGAAATATTTTAATTAAAAATATAAATTCTATTATCAAATTTTAATCTTTATTTTTGGTATATGCATCAGAAATTCGAAAATCATATCGCTCAAAATTTTGATTTCATAATCGGAAAAAGACTTGTTTTAGCTACCAGCGGAGGCATAGATAGTATGGTAATGGTCGATTTATTTCATAAGCTACCCTTTGAAATTGCAATTGCCCATTGCAATTTTCAACTCCGTGGATTAGAAAGTTTTGGCGACCAAAAATTCATTCAGGATTATGCCGAAACCAATCAAATTCCTTTATTTTTAACTCAATTTGACACTGAAGCTTTCGCCAGTGATTATAAACTTTCTATTCAGGTTGCAGCTCGTGAGTTGCGTTACAACTGGTTTTATGAACTTTTAGAAACAGAAAACTACGATTATATTCTAACGGCTCATCACGCTGACGACAATTTAGAAACCTTTCTTATTCATTTGGTTAGGGGAACTGGAATTGATGGTTTGACTGGAATTCCATCACAAAACGGAAAAGTAATTCGGCCATTTTTGATTTTTTCTAGAGCTGAGATTGAACAATATGCCAAAGAAAATAATATCGAATGGCGAGAAGACAGTAGTAATGCTTCTGCTAAATATTTGAGAAATAAAATCAGGCATAATTTGGTTCCCATATTCAAGGAATTGAATCCTGATTTTCTTTCCTCTTTCCTAAAAACACAAAACCATTTGCAAGAATCTAAAAAAATGGTCGATGACGCTTCGTTTTTGGTTTACCAACAAGTGGCAAAAGAAAAAGGAACTGAAATTCATTTTGATTTAAAACAATTAACAAAACTGCCCAATTTTAAGTCCTATTTGTATGATTGGTTCAACGGATTTGGGTTTTCGGCTTGGGATGACATTTATGATTTGGTTGATGGTCAATCGGGGAAACAAGTGTTTTCGAATGAATTTCGATTGCTGAAAAACAGGGATTTTTTGATTTTAAGTCCATTAAATTCAGAGGATGAGAATGAAGAATATTTCATAAATAAAAATCAAAAAGAAGTTAATATTCCCTTAAATCTTTCGTTTACACGGGTAAAAACCATTTCAAACGTTTCAAATACAATTATATTTGTCGATGAAGACAAATTATGGTATCCATTAGTATTGCGTCGCTGGAAAGACGGCGATACTTTTCAACCTTTAGGGATGGAGGGAAAATCAAAAAAAGTCAGTAAATTTTTTAAAGATGAAAAATTATCATTAATCGAAAAAGAAAAAGCTTGGCTCTTGTGTTCTGATAATGAGATAGTTTGGATTGTAGGAATTCGACAAGACGAACGATTTAAAATAAAAAATACAACCAAAAATATACTTAAAATACAATTGAAATAATGAGAAAAATAATTTTTTCACTTCTTGCTTTTTTGGCGTTCGCCAATGGAAATTCGCAAATTCTCGATCCAGTAAAATGGACAACCAAAATTGAAAAAAAATCGGAGACGAACTATATTCTCACATTTAATGGTGTTATCGAAAACGAATGGCATTTGTATTCCCAATATACTCCCGAAGGTGGTTCGTTGCCATTAGAAATAATTTTCAAGAACCAAAAAGGTAATTTCAAATTGATTGGCAAAGCCAAAGAAGGAAAAACCACTACCGCTTACAACGATGTTTTTGAAGTAAACGAAACTTTTTTTGTAAAAACAGCCTTAATTCAGCAAGAGATTGCGGTGACAAATCCAAAAATCAAAACGATTGAAGTGGATTTGAATTACCAAGTTTGCAAACAATCTTGTATTAATTTAGAGAAGAAATTTACATTCGTAATTCCATCCCTTTCTAAAACAGAGGTTGTACCAATTCAAATTGACACTACTCAAAAGGTAGCAATAACTTCAAATCCAAAGGAAGCTGAAAAAACAGTTGTTTCCCAACCAAAAGAAATAGTGAATCTTTCAAAGCCAGAAACTCAAAAAGGATTATGGACCGTGTTTATTCTTTCATTTTTAGGAGGATTGTTAGCTTTATTGACACCTTGCGTTTTTCCGATGATTCCAATGACGGTAAGTTTTTTCACAAAACAAAGTAAAAACAAGGCTGCAGGATTTAGAAATGCTTTAATTTATGGGGTTTCAATTATTGTAATATATGTTGTACTAGGGTCGATTGTCACTTGGATTTTTGGAGCCGATGCTTTGAATGCTTTATCAACCAATGTTTGGTTTAATATTATTTTCTTCCTTTTATTGATAGTATTTGCCGTTTCATTTTTGGGAGCTTTCGAAATTATGCTTCCCAATTCTTGGGCAAATAAGGTAGATAGTCAAGCCGATAGAGGCGGAATTATTGGCATTTTATTTATGGCTTTGGCATTAGCCATTGTTTCATTTTCTTGTACTGGACCTATTGTTGGAACACTATTAGTCGAAGCCGCCTCAAAAGGTGGAATTGCACCCATTATCGGAATGTTGGGATTTTCCTCTGCTTTGGCTTTGCCATTTATGCTTTTTGCTATGTTTCCGGGTTGGTTACATTCCTTGCCTAAATCTGGTGGATGGCTCAATACGGTAAAAGTAGTTTTAGGATTCCTAGAATTGGCTTTGGCATTCAAATTTTTATCCAATGCCGATTTAGTTTTGCAATTGCATTTGTTGGAAAGAGAAGTTTTCTTGGCAATTTGGATTGCCATTTTTGGAACTTTAGCTTTCTATCTGTTTGGAAAAATCAATTTGCCACACGACAGTCCAATGACACACATTTCAGTAGGAAGATTATCTTTTGGATTAGTGGTTTTAACATTTACCATTTATATGATTCCTGGACTTTGGGGAGCACCATTGAAATTAATCAGTGCTTTTCCTCCACCAATGGAATACAGCGAAAGTCCTCTGGGATTTAGTGGTTCGGGAAATAATTCTTCGGCAACAATTTTGCCCGATGGTGCAAAATTAGGCCCGCATCAAATTGTAGTTTTTGAAGATTATGACAAAGGTTTGGCTTATGCCAAAACAGTAAATAAACCCATATTAATAGATTTCACAGGAAGGGCTTGTGTGAATTGTAGAAAAATGGAAAATAATGTTTGGTCGGATTCGAAGATATTACCCATTTTAAAAAATGAAGTTGTGTTAATCTCTTTATATGTAGATGAAGATATAGATTTACCTAAAAATCAGCAATTTATATCAAAAACTACAGGTTCAGAAATCGAAACCGTTGGCGATAAATGGACCGATTTTATGATTACAAAATACAAAACCAATACACAACCCTTGTATGTTTTGACAGATTTAGCAGGAAATAGTTTGAACGAAACTACGCCAACAATAAGTTATACCAGTGTGGAAGAATATGAAATTTGGTTGAAAGCTGGAATTTCAAAATTTAGAAAATAATTCGCAAAATTCATGAAAATTGTTTTCAAAATAATATTCCAATACATTGTTGTCCGATAAAAAAGA
>DMHA01000181.1:1327-7217 GCA_003449615.1 Flavobacterium sp. | reverse complement strand
GGCGATGCTCGTTTTGCTTATGACGCTTACCGCCGTTTGATTATGATGTATGCCGATGTGGTAATGGAAAAAGCCGCAGGAATTGAGCCTAAGGACGGGAAAGGAATCCGAAAAGTATTGGACGAAAAACTTGAGAAAGTTAAACACATACAAGGCTATCAATTTGATACTGATTTAACTGTTGACGAATTAAAAGTATTGGTAAAAGAATTTAAAGCTACTATTATAAAAGTGCTTGGTCAACCATTTCCTGAAGACCCCAACGAACAATTATGGGGCAGCATAGGAGGTGTGTTTAGCAGCTGGATGGGAAAAAGAGCCATCGAATACCGTCGTATCGAAAATATTCCACACGAATGGGGAACTGCAGTAAATGTTCAAGCGATGGTTTTCGGAAATATGGGAGATTCAAGTGCTACTGGTGTTGCTTTTACAAGAAATCCGGGTAATGGAGAAGATTATTTTTATGGAGAATATTTAATCAATGCTCAAGGTGAAGATGTGGTTGCAGGGATTAGAACTCCAGCTCCTGTTAATGACAAATCTAAAAATGACCATAGCCGACTATTGCCAACCCTTGAAGAAGTAATGCCTGTGGCTTACAAACAACTGTTTGAAATTCAAAACAGATTAGAAAATCATTACAAAGACATGCAAGACATTGAGTTTACCATCGAAAAAGGAACGCTCTATATGTTGCAATGCCGAATTGGGAAACGTAATGGTGTCGCTGCTGTAAAAATTGCAAGCGATATGTACAATTCAAAATTGATTGACGCCAATACCGCCGTAATGCGAGTACAACCCAACCAATTAGTAGAATTGTTATTACCAATGTTAAACCCAGAAATTCAAAAAATAACTAAAGCAGTTGCTAAAGGATTGCCAGCTGGACCTGGTGGTGCAATAGGACGTGTCGTTTTCTCTTCTAATGATGCCGTAGAATGGGCAAGCCGTGGCGAAAAAGTAATCTTGGTAAGAGAAGAAACCTCTCCCGAAGATGTGGATGGAATGCACAAATCGCAAGCCATATTGACCACAAAAGGCGGAATGACCTCACACGCTGCATTAGTAGCCAGAGGATGGGGGAAATGTTGTATTGTGGGTTGTAATGACATCCAAATTAATAGCGAAACCAAATCGTTTAGAGCCAATGATGGAACTTTCATCAAAGAAGGCGATTGGTTGAGTCTTGATGGAACCAAAGGATTGGTTTACCTAGGAAGTATGGAATTGGTGGACGTAGATTTAGACAAAAATCAATCCTATAAAACTCTTATGGAATTGGTGGACAAAACCAAAGTAATTGGCGTTCGTACCAATGCTGAAACTCCTAGAGATGCAGAACAAGGTGCGAGGTTTGGAGCCGAAGGAATTGGACTTTTCCGAACAGAGCACATGTTTTATGGCGAAGGAAGTGACCAACCATTATTTTTATTACGCAAAATGATTGTGAGTAAAACCGAAAAAGAAAGAAGAGAAGCTTTGAACGGTTTATTCGTATATGTGAAAAAAGACATCAAAAGAACATTGGGCGTGATGAGCGGTTTTCCTGTAACCATTCGTTTACTCGATCCACCATTGCACGAATTTGTGCCTCACGATAAAGCAAAATTGATTCAGTTAAGCAAAGAATTAGGAATTAGTATGAGCGTTTTGAACAGAAGAGTTCTTGCCTTACACGAAAACAATCCAATGTTGGGTCATAGAGGTGTTCGTTTGGGAGTGAGTTATCCTGAAATTACCGAAATGCAAATTAGAGCCATATTTGAAGCAACGGCCGAGTTGATTCAGGAAGGCAAAAAAGCCATGCCAGAAATTATGGTTCCTGTGACTTGTTCAAATAACGAATTGAAACACCAAAGAGCCATCGTAGATAACGTTTACAAAGAAACTTGTGAGAAATTAGGTGTCAAAGAAATTCCTTATTTATACGGAACCATGATCGAAATTCCTCGTGCCGCCTTGAAAGCAGATAGTATGGCCGAAGAAGCTGATTTCTTTAGCTTTGGAACCAACGATTTAACCCAAATGAGTTTTGGTTTTAGCCGTGATGATATTGGCGGATTCCTTCCTAAATATCTTGATCTTGGCATTCTTCCAGGCGATCCGTTCCAAACTATCGACCAAGAAGGTGTGGGCGAATTGATAAAAATTGGTGTAGAAAGAGGTCGTAAAACCAAACCAAATTTAAAAGTAGGTATTTGTGGCGAACACGGTGGCGATCCTGAAAGTGTTGTTTTCTGCCACAAAATCGGGATGAACTATGTAAGTTGTTCTCCTTTCCGTGTGCCTATTGCAAGATTAGCAGCAGCACAAGCCGCTTTGCTATTTCCAAGGAAATAAATTGTAATACCTGTATATTTATAATGAAAAATGGCTTCCTGAAAGGGGAGCCGTTTTTTGTTAAAACAAATGATTTGAAATTATTATATCAAGCTACCCTTCCAAAATTAGCATACCTCGTTTTAAAATAATCAAACAAAATCTCTGTCTTTACAATTCTATCTCCATCGCTAAATGTCGGAAAAGGTAATTTAGTATATAAGTGGTCGTTAATCGCTTTTTTTACAGCCGATGCTGTTTGTGTTTTCTCTGACCAATACTCCACTTTAAACTCGTTATTTTTTAGATGTTCCAACAACTTTCTTGCAGTATCTTTTACCTCAACTTTTTCCTTGTCGGTAATTTTTTTATCTCGGTTAAGCATATCAAAAACTGTTAATTCGTCTTCGTCTAACAACTCTCGCTCTGCTCGTTTTTCTTCTTCAGATAAATCCCCTAATAATAAAATCAAGGCATCAAATAACTCTTTTACTGTAGCGTATTCTTTACCGTTATTGTAGTTCTCAATGATTTCTTGATACCGTTCGTAAAAATCAATTCGTAACGGGTTTTGGTCAAGTAACCGATTCATTTTTTTTGCAACTCGGTCTTTTAATGACTGAACAGCAATATTTTTATTGCCTTCAATTTTTAAAAATTCTTCTTCTATTCTTTTGAAGTCTAAACTACTCAAATCTATTTTTTGTCCATAACCTTCTGCCTGTTCCATCACCATATTCAAACTCTCTATGGATTGGTTTACAACATTCTGTACACGGGAAACGATATGAGTAACATCGGCTTCGTCAATTTTGTCATTCATAAGCGAATACAAGGCATTAATTGCATCTCGTTTGTCTTTGTATTCATAGATTGAGTTATCAGGCATTAATGCCTTGTATTTCTTGAAAACTTCTCTTGCCAAGATGCCAAATTTATTTCGGGTTTCATCATTTTTGCAAATAGCATTATAACCCTTTTGGATGTACCTTATTTTGAATAAATTGTCGGATGCTTTGGTGATTAGGCTCAATTTAAAATCACATTCGTCTTTCAGAAATAATTCTGTCGCCTGAATGGTTTCGCTTAAATCGGCAACTAATACTTCTAATGGTCTCACAGGAACATCATCTGTTCCGCTTTGATTTCCTTTACTTCCGCTATCGCCATAAATCGCTAACGCTTCCAGCAATGCTTTGTAGGTTTCTATATAATCTACGATTAAACCGTTGTTTTTTCCTTCGTGAACCCGATTTGCTCTGGCTATGGTTTGCATCAAGGTATGCGACTTCATTGGCTTGTCCAGATACAAAGTCGATAAACTCTTGACATCAAATCCTGTTATCCACATTGCACAAACAATGGCTATTCTAAAAGGATGATTTTCTTCCTTAAATTCTTTTTCAAGGTCTCTGGTGTTCATTTTCAAGCGGTGTGGCTCAATATCCAATCCCCAAGCTTCAAACTTATCAATCTCGTTTTGTTCGTGGCTTACAATGACACTAATTTCTGTTTCTTTTGTCCAATCCCAATCCCGCTGTTGCGAAAGTTGTTCTTGTAAATCTTCTATTTTTTCAATTTCCTTTTTACGAGTTTCGAGATAGATTGCCCATTCTTCGGTAATCAAATCAAACATTTTAACCGCCGTTACTTTGTCCATAGCAACAAACATTGCTTTGCCTTTATAACCACGTCCGTTAAAGTGCGAAACTACATCTTTGGCAATTGCCCTCAATCGTTTCTCGGCAGTAAGAATGGGATATTCTCTGGCAAACAACTTCTTGAGTTTGTCTTGTTGGTCGCTGTCCAAATCTTCTTGCTCAATGGCTTCTCGGATTTGGTCATTGATTATCGGATTGTCTAATCGCAACTTCTCCCCACGATTTTCATAATACAAAGGAACGGTTGCTCCATCTTCTATCGAACGTTTGAAATCGTATTTAGAAACATATTCTCCAAAAATTCTTCGGGTCAATTCGTCGTCTTTAAACAAAGGTGTACCTGTAAACCCAATAAACGAAGCATTAGGCAACGCCTTTCGCAAATTCATTGCCAGCGAACCGCCTTGCGTTCTGTGTGCTTCATCAGAAATTACTATAATATTATCTCTTTCGGTAATGACTTCATCAAAATTGAATTTATGAATTAACGAAAAAATATAGCGTTGATCCGTTTTCAAAAGTGCTTTCAGATTTTCTCCACTCGTTGCTTTTACATTCAAATCTTGAACTGCCCCAACTCCTGTAAAGGTTTTGTATATTTGAGTGTCCAATTCGTTTCTGTCCGTTACCAATAGAAAAGTGTAACCACCTCCCAAAGCACGTAATATCTTTTGGCAAAGAAAAACCATCGAATAACTCTTGCCACTTCCTTGTGTATGCCAGAACACTCCTAATTTCTGCGCATCTTCTTTAGAAATGAAACCTTTTTTGGCTTTTTCACGAACGGAAACAAAATGTCCTACTGCCTTGTTTACACCAATAAACTGATGGTTTCTTGCAATCAATTTTACAATTGAACCAATTGAATTATCAAACAAAACAAAGTTCTCGAACAAATCCATCATTCGGTTTTTCTCGCAAACGCCTTTCAGTATGGTGTCCAAACTTATAATGCCTTCTTGTTCTTCGGCTATCCGTTTCCAATCGTGGAAATGTTCGTATTTTGAGGTGATTGCACCAATCTTACTTTCAAAACCATTGCTTAAAATGATAAAAACGTTGGTATGAAAAATTTTCGGAATTGTCTGTTTGTAATCTTTTAAATTGGTTTCAAAAGCCACTTTTATTTTTCGGTGGTGGGCTTTGAGTTCCATAAACAACAAAGGAATACCATTGACAAAACCAACAATATCCGGACGCTTTCTGCGCTTCGATTTGCCTTCGACCCACAATTGCTGTACTGCAAGAAAATTGTTGTTTTCCACATTGTCAAAATCAAAAACCTTAACTATCTTGTTGCGGACAATTTCGCCCTTGTCGTTTTTGTAGGTAACGGGAATCCCTTCTTTCAGGAAGTTGTGTTTTTCGAAATTTATGTCTGGCAAACTCTTGGTGGCATCATCGCTATTGATAATTTCATACGCCAATTGGTATGCTTGAACAGGTAGGTTTGGATTCAGTTTTTGGATTGCCTGCAAGAACCTGTTTTTTAGCAAAACATCGGCTTCGCTGTGTCTTCCAATTGTGCCATTTTCTCCAAAGGTTTCCTCATGAAACAAATTAGCAACTTCCCATTGCAATTGATTTTTGAAAATGTCAATGCAGGTTTGTTCAATCAATTGGTCTTCTGAATATGCGTGTGCCATTTAAAAATGTAATTTTATAGAATTTGGGTTAAAAATAGTTATTTCTTTTATTAATGTGTGGAAGTTTAAAAATTAACCAAGCCTTTTTTTATTAGATTGAAATAATTTTAGCAAAAAGACACTGTTTAAAAAAAATCTTTTTTAATTTAAAATCCAAAAATACTCAATGAAATTCTCAATAATTAGCAAAAAATTGATTTAATTTGCATAGCTATTTTATGAAAAACTACGACTTCATATTACGTTTTGATGATAATA
>DMHA01000181.1:0-1266 GCA_003449615.1 Flavobacterium sp. | reverse complement strand
ATATTACGTTTTGATGATAATAATCATTCGCTGACCGCTAAAAACGGACTGTCGATTAAGGAATTATCTGAACTTCTTTCTTCACTTTATGAAGCTATTAATGTTTCTAACAAAGACACTTTAGTTTTGAGTGAAATTAGAGGAAATTGTTATGCCCTAAACCTAACAACTAACAATGAGTTAATTTATGAAAATTTAAAAGTAGTCCATAAAAAAATAAGTCATAATGATTTTGATGGATTGAATAAAAAGCAAATCTCGTATGCCGAAAAAGTAAAAACCATTTTAAAAGGAAATTTAAGCCTTCAAGCTTATGATGATTCTAAAACTTTTAATTTTGAAGTTAAGGATATAAACATAGTTCAGGATTTACCAAGTTTTTATTTTGAAATAAATTCAGAATATGGAATAATCACATCAATTGGCGGAAGGAGTATAGAAGGGGTTTCCAATATTAGAATTAATGGTCAAAATTATGATATAAAAGTTTCTGCCAAACAAGAAAGAGAATTACTCCCTTTTTTTAAAAAAAACAGATTGCATTTAGTTTTAAATAAAAAAATTGCAACAGACGACAATGAAATTAAAAGTGCCACTTTAGAAAGTTTTGAAATTACAGACGACATCAATTTTTATGACAATCTCCAAAATAGTATAAGCGAATTAAGTGATAAAGTGTTTGAGGCTTTCAACGAAAGATATGAAGATTAAAAAAAAATAATATGAATACTGTTGAACCTATCGAAAAATGGAAATTTATTTTTTTAGACACCTCGGTTATAATTGATTTATTATTAGATGCCAAAAAATTTGATAAAAATATTCCTGTTCAAAACAGAATAAATGACACTAAAAAATTGTTTAAGTACTTTAATGATTCCAATATTTATTCGAAAAAACAATATGTTTTCTATGTTTCCGCAATTACCGTTTCGGAATTGACTGCAAAATTAGACAACGATTTAATCTTAGTTTTATTGAAATTATTTAGCTCTGGCGATTTAACTTTTGTCGATTTCACAAAAGATATTGCTTTAACAATTACAAATGATATAAAAAATTATTTGCCCAATCATAGTTATAATCAATTTATTAGTCGACTCAAAAAAGAGCTAAAAGATGATAATTCAGCTTTTAGTAAGCGCAGTTGGATTATAGATGATTTAAAAATTGCCTCCTCTGCAAAAAGTTTAAAACAATTAGATGTTGTGCTAACGGCTGATAAAAAAACCTTTTCACCAATTTGTCTGCAATTAAATCTACCTT
>DMHA01000062.1 GCA_003449615.1 Flavobacterium sp. | reverse complement strand
GCAAGAAATTATCCAGTCTCAACCCTTAGAAAATCAAGAAGTTGCTGAAGAACTTATCAGACGATTATTATTAGCTTAATACTGCTATAACCTGTTTTTAAAAAATTGTAGGGGCAGGTTATTTGAGAGCTTTGTCACTTCACCCAAATATTACTAAACTCGCCCCACTTTTATAAACTAATTTTATGTAGGTTTCTATTTTGATGTAAGCAAGCTAAAAACCCAACCAAAAGCAAGTTTTACGGGAAAAAAGACCGGGTAAACATACCAAAACCATTGAGAATGAGTTACCTCTGAAAATCTGCCTCCACAAATAATCAATCCTTCCAACAAAAAACAAAGACCTCCTGCACCGACCATACCAGGAATCAGGACAATAACATTAGCAATAATCTCTCCAATTCCATTAAAACTTCCTGAAGGTGAAATCATTTCGTAAATTAAAATACCAAGCCCAAAAACCAATCCTAAAATTGCCCATCCGATTAAAAATTTTTTTTGAAAATGAACTGAATTAGATCCTGATGCCATGATTGACCTCCTTATCAAAAAGTAAATAATTTGAAAGCACTAAAAATCTGTTAACTTTTAATTTTGGCTTATTTGAGGTGTTTATTCCTTCATAATAATCTTGCTAAACTAGCCCCAACTGTTGGAATTTATTCCCAACAAAAATTTAGCCATTGCTTTAGCCATTGGTAGTTTTGTTAATTCTTCAATCCAATACCATTGACCATTTGGATTACATTCTAAAAAATAATATTCTCCATCGGGAGTAAGAATTAAATCAAAGGTTGAGAAAACTAAAGAGTAATGGCGATTAAAAGCTAACAGCTTATTAGCAATATTTTCTGGTAAATCATAAACAGTATGCTTAATTTGGTAAGTATCAATTGCTCTCCAGTCTGATTTTGTTTTTTCTATTTCCTGAGAATGAATTGCAGCCGTAAATACCTCATCTCCTATAATAGTTACTCTCAATTCTATTGATTTTTCAATATACTCTTGTAAGAATGTAGGAGCAAAAATAATTGTTTCAGCAAATTCTTCAAATTCTTCTTTATTAATTCGTTTAGCAAAACAGTGCCATGCTTCGGTTTGATTTACTACAAAACCAGAAAAATGAAATGTTTTAACCAGTAAACTCCAACTACATTTTTCTCCAAATTCTTTAGCTTTATCAGAATTATTAGTAACAATAGTTTTAGGAACTTTTAAACCTAGTTTAGTTGCAAGTTCTAAATTAGGTAATTTTTGATTAGAGTGTCTCAGACTCCAGAAAGGATTAACCCATTTTTTATTTGCATAGAGAGTATAGAAAGAACGTAAAAAATAATCATATTCTTCTTGAATAAAAAATTTAGCATGATCTTCTATGATCAAATTTTCAATTTCAACCCTTTCTGGTTTTCTGTACCAAACTGTATCAAAAGATTCGTCTGTAAACGTTTGACTAGAATCTTGAAAATTAAATTTTACTTTCCAAGGTTCTTGTAATTCTGATTTTTCCAAGAAAAAGTTTGAGTTAGCAAAAATATCTTCAGTATTCATCCGAATAATATCGGAACCCATTTTTCTCAACTCTATGGCTACAAAATCAGCATGAACATCACACTTATTCGTGATCAATAAAATCGGCTTCATCATTTGATTATTTCTACTAAAATTCTTAATGAAAATAAGGGCATTGTTTGTTTTAAGAAACAAATGCCCATCTGTTTCTATTATTTTTTATTAAACCGTAAATATCTATTGACTTTCATCTTGTACACTATCATCATCATCTTTGCCCATAAAAGTACCACTTGCTGTAGATTTTTTGATGCTAGTGCTGGTTTGTCCTCCCACAATTAGATTGAGGCGACTTTCATCATTAATTTGGAACTCAGGGTTATATCGCAACTCTGTTTCTAAGACCTGTTTATCAATCGATTTAAAAGCTGGCTCCACTGCAAAAAACATTGCAAAAGGTAATTTTTGTGGACAACTTGGCTGAGTTCCTAATGTTTTAACCATTAGTCTTATTCCTCGTTAATTTGATTGTTCTCAATAAAATATCATCCTATTGGTGGTTGACACAAGCGAAAATAGTGGTATATTGTGGGAACTTTTTAAATATTTCCGGTTGTCAAATCGTGGGATAAAGTGGGAAAAAGTTACCATAATTGCAAAAAGTGGGATAAAGTGGGAAAAATTCAGACTCAACGACAACCTCACCTACATTTATGGATATTAAAGAAGTCTTGCAGTGGACTGATGAACAGGTGTTTGCTAAAACGGGAAAACATCTGGACTCTCTGCAAAAAGCGATACTAGAAGGAACTTGGCAACGTCAAAAATACGGAGAAATCGCAGAGAATTATAACTGTAGTCACGATCATGTTAAAAAACAAGCTTGGAAATTATGGAAACTTCTATCTGATATCCTAGAGGAAGATATAAAACAGTCAAATTTTCGTTCTCTTTTTGAAGGATTAAGCTTTTATAATAATATAACTAATAGTTGCGGAAATATTGTTAATAATAATGTTAATTTTGGAGGAAAAAATTTACAGATTTCAGAAATAGCACAAGATCAAAACCCAGATTTAAAAAAAGATAGATCCCACTATTCTAATAACAATAATTCCAATATAAATCAACCTAAAAAATATTCTGATTTAACAGAAGCACCTGAATTTTTAAACTTTTACGATCGCACTTCTGAACTCTCTACCCTGAAACAATGGATATTAGAAGAACAGATGCGACTTATTACAATATACGGACTGAGTGAAATTGGGAAAAGTGCGATCGCAGTTCAACTCATTAAAGAAATTCAACAAGAATTTGATATTATTATTTGGCGAAGTTTAAGCCAAAAACTCCTATTATCAGAATTGAAAACCAATTTAATTCAATGTTTATCTCAAACAGAAGATTCTCCTTTACCTACTGTTTTAGATTATTTTCGTTCTTATCGGTGTTTACTAATTTTAGATGATCTGCAATCTATTTTTAGTTCAGGACAATTAGCAGGTCAATATTTACCTGATTATGAAGATTATGGCATATTTTTTAAACAAATTGCGACTTCATGCCATCCTAGTTGTTTAATACTTCTGAGTTGGGAAAAACCACGAGAAATTGCTATCTTAGAGGGAAAAAATTCTTGTATTAGGACTTTACATCTGCAAGGGTTAGGAGAGGGAGGAAAAGCAATTTTAGAAGAAAAAGAATTACTGGATGAGGAACAATGGTTAGAGTTGATTGAACTGTATCAAGGTCATCCTATGGCGTTAAAACTAATTGCTAATACAATAGATAACTTATTTAACGGCTGTGTTTCTCAGTTTTTAAATAGTAAAACTGTATTTTTAGGAGATTTAGAAACCCTTTTGCAAAGCCATTGGCAACGGTTATCTGTAGTGGAAAAACAAATTATGATTGAAATGGCAAATCAATCAGAGGAAGTAGAGATTGAACCCATGATATTAGAGTTAAAATTATCCTTGGACGAAATTATCAATGGAATACAATCTTTACAACGTCGAGGGTTAGTAGAAAAAGGAAAAAAAGCCAATCGCTCTAAATTTTTTCTTGACCCTTTGTTTAAAATCTATATGGCTAAAAAAGAAGTTAATCAATAATATCTCTAATTGTTGTTGATTTCAAGGTTATAGAATATCAAAAAATATCAATTATGCCGGACAACAAGCGGAATAAATGAGTCAATAAAAATTGATTTATAATTATTGAAAATATAGCGTTGGTAGTGCGAGCGTCCTCGCTCGCTGGATAACTCTGGGTGAGTCTTCCCTCGCTTGATAACTTTAGGTGCTAATAGGTGCGTGCGCTTCGCTTACGCACCCTACAAATAAATTCCCTCGCTGAATAACTCGGTGCGTGCGAGAAGCTATACACGCACCCTACAGGCGAGAAAAATT
>DMHA01000063.1 GCA_003449615.1 Flavobacterium sp. | reverse complement strand
CGAATGAACACGAATTTGCTTAACTCATAAATCACACGAATTCTTATATAATTCGTGTGATTAAATTTCAAAATAATTTAATTAGTGATCCTAATTATACTCATTTTCCAATAAAAAAGCGAGATAGAAAACTTCTAGCTCGCTTTTCCATAAGACATTATTTTAAAATTATCCTATCTTTTTCATTGCCGTCATCGATTCTCTTAACTCTGCTCCTACTTCTTCTATAAGATGTTCGCGAATTTCTCTATTTACTGCTATAAGAATGGCATTGTCCACTCCATTTGAAGTCGAAAAAGGTTTGCCAATAATATTGGTTTCCACTTTTTTCATAAAATCTGCCAATAATGGTTTGCAAGCGTGATCGAATAAATAACAACCGTATTCAGCAGTATCCGAAATTACACGGTTCATTTCGAATAATTTTTTTCTAGCTACTGTATTAGCAATCAAAGGCAATTCGTGTAATGATTCATAGTAAGCCGATTCTTCTATAATTCCTGACTCAGTCATAGTTTCGAAAGCCAATTCAACTCCTGCTTTTACCATTGCAATCATTAAAACGCCGTTGTCAAAATATTCTTGTTCCGAAATATGAGCTGAAGTTGGAGCTGTTTTTTCAAAATTGGTTTCTCCCGTAGCAGCTCGCCAAGTCAATAAATTAGCATCATTATTATCCCAGTCAATCATCATATTTCTGGAAAATTCTCCAGACATAATATCGTCTTGGTGTTTTTGGAACAACGGACGCATAATATCTTTCAACTCTTCTGCCAATTCAAAAGCTTTGATTTTTGAAGGATTGTTCAGACGATCCATCATATTGGTAATTCCGCCGTGTTTCAAGGCTTCAGTAATGGTTTCCCAACCGTATTGAATTAATTTTGAAGCATAAGCAGGTTCGATTCCTTTTTCGACCATTTTGTCAAAACACAAGATAGAACCCGTTTGCAACATTCCACAAAGAATGGTTTGCTCTCCCATTAAATCCGATTTTACTTCGGCAACGAAAGAAGATTTTAAAACTCCAGCTCTATGTCCTCCAGTTGCTACTGCATAAGCTTTGGCTTGAGCCAAACCAAATCCATTTGGATCGTTTTCAGGGTGAACTGCGATTAAGGTTGGTACACCAAAACCTCTTTTGTATTCTTCACGAACCTCAGAACCTGGACATTTTGGAGCACACATAATTACCGTAATATCTTTACGAATTTGCATTCCTTCTTCCACAATGTTGAAACCGTGGGAATAAGCCAAAGTGGAACCTTTTTTCATCAAAGGCATAATGGCAGAAACTACTGCGGTGTGCTGCTTGTCTGGGGTAAGATTACAAACCAAATCGGCCGTTGGGATTAATTCTTCATAAGTTCCTACCTTGAAACCATTGTCAGAAGCGTTCATAAAAGAGGCTCTTTTTTGAGCAATTGCATCAGCTCGTAAAGTGTATGAAATGTCTAAACCAGAATCTCTCATATTCAAACCTTGGTTCAAACCTTGAGCACCGCAACCTACTATAACTACTTTTTTGCCTTTAAGTGCGTCTATTCCGTCTGCAAATTCGGACTGATCCATGAATTCGCAAACGCCTAATTGTTCTAATTGTAATCTGAGTGGTAATGAATTGAAATAATTTGCCATTTTTTTTGTGTTTAATAATTTAAAGGTTTGTGATTATAATTTAAAGTTTATCTAATTTCTATCAGTATCTTGTATTATTATTCCTTTGAGAGCTATATTGATTATTTTTGTCTAAAGGTTTAATGCTATTCCTTTCTTTTGAATTTCATAAGCAAAGGGGTTGTCTGAAGTAAAGTCCTTTTCATGGATAGGGTGTGGTTCAATTCGCAAATCTATATTTCGCCTTAATTTCATCAGTAGCATTTGGTTGGCATAAAAATCGTTTTGGTTTTCAAATATTATTGCAATGTCAATATCGCTATCTTCGGTAGGGTTGCCATTTGCATAAGAACCAAAGAGGAATGATTTTTTTAAGCCCCAGTCTTTTGGAATTTGATTGATGTATTGTTGAGCGGTTTTTATAATTGCTGGATGAGCCATAATCTCAAGGTTTTGATTCTTTCTATTCGTTCTGTTGTTAAATTTCTTCTTTTAAGAGTTTTTGCTTCCATTTATCTATAATTTCTGCACGGTTACCAAGGTCTGATTCTAAATCAAGTTCTTGAAGAACCTTGTCTCTTTCAACCAAATATAATTCAATAATTCCGTTAATTTTATTTACATTTCCAGCATTTATTTTTTTACTATTAATTTCTTTTTCAGATTTTTTAGCAAAATAATGTGATATATCATATTTTAATTGAAGATAGTCTAATAATTGTTGTGATTTATATTCTGATTTTATCCAAGATATGTCTCTCCTCATTCCTCCAAATGATTCAACGGTCGCTGTTCCAGTCCAAATATTCACTTTCTTTACAAATACACCAAATGTAAGTTCTAAATGAACTTTCTTTTCAGTACTCATGTCAGGTAACATTTTAAAATCAGTCCATTCTATTATGTCTATATGTCTTTTTGAAATAGTATCCCCTTCTTTGACTTTTTTCATTTCAGAAATAACTCTATCCCATTTTTCATCTTTTTTTCCTTGTCCAAAAGCTACGAAAACAGCTGAAAGTGCAGTTATTAACAATAAAATTCTATTTGTTTTTACAAAAATATTCATATTATTAATTTTAAATTTAAGATTAATTTTTTCTATGGATCGTTGATAAACACTACCCGTTATCATTAAACCAAACACTAAATAAAGAAAAACTGAAAACCGATTACTATTTTAGTTCTTCTAACAAACTCGTTACTTCCATTTTTTCCTTGGAAATTGATATTCTTCCCGAACGAGCAAACTGCATAATTCCAAAAGGTTTTAATTTGTTGTATAAATCATTTATTTCAGCACGTTTTCCTGATTTTGAAATTACAAAAAAGTCCCGTGAAACGGTTACAATTTCCGAATGACTTTCTTTTATGATGTTTTGAATTTGTCTTTCGTCGAATAATAATCTGGATTCTATTTTGAAGATGGCACTTTCAAGAAAGATGGTTTCCTCGTCTATATGATAAAAAGCTTTGATGACTTCGATTTGTTTTTCGATTTGACCTACAATGTTTTGCACCCATTTTTCGGTAGTTTTTACCACAATAATAAATCTCGAAACGTTTTCTATTTCCGATTCGGATACATTGAGACTCAATATATTGATGTGACGTTTCAAGAATATTCCTGAAATTCTGTTGAGTAAACCAACGTTGTTTTCTGAATAAACAGAAATGGTGAATATTTTATTTTCCATTATATTTTTTGTTTAAAGTTTTTTTTGTTTAAAGTTTCAGGTTGAGCAACTTGAAACCTTAAACTATAAACTATTTTATGATAATCTCATTTCCGAAACCGAGGCTCCTGTTGGAATCATTGGGAATACATTGTTTTCTTTTTCGACCATAACTTCAAGGAAATAGGAATCTTTTGAAGCCAACATTTCAGCAACAGCTGCATCTAATTCTTCTCTTTGAGTTACTTTTCTTGATTTGATGTGATAGCCTTCGGCAATTGCCACAAAATTTGGGTTTGTCATTACAGTCGAAGCATAACGGCTATCAAAAAACAGTTCTTGCCATTGGCGAACCATTCCAAGAAACTCATTGTTGAGTACCACAATTTTCACAGGCACTTTGGTTTGAAAAATAGTTCCCAATTCCTGAATAGTCATTTGAAAACCTCCATCGCCAATAATAGCCACCACTTCTCGGTCTGGCCTTCCCATTTTAGCACCAATTGCTGCTGGCAAACAAAATCCCATAGTTCCCAATCCTCCTGAAGTAATATTGCTTTTGGTTGAATTGAATTTGGCATAACGACAAGCAAACATTTGGTGTTGTCCAACATCAGTAACAATTATCGCATCTCCTTTTGAATATTTGTTAATCATTTCAATCGTTTCTCCCATCGAAATTCCGCCATTGGTTGGTTTCAACTCTTCGTTGATAACGGCATTGCATTCGATTTTATATTTTTCTTTGAATTTGTTGTGCCAAGCATCGTGCGTTTTGCTTTCGATTAATGGAATCAAGGCTTGCAAAGATTCTTTCACATCGGCCAAAACAGCTACAGTTGTTTTCACATTTTTATCGATTTCGGCTGGGTCAATTTCGAAGTGAATTACTTTGGCTTGTTTGGCATAAGTGGCTAAATTTCCAGTAACACGATCATCAAAACGCATTCCGAGAGCAATTAAAACATCGCATTCGTTGGTCAATAAATTGGGGCCATAATTGCCGTGCATTCCCAACATTCCTACATTCAAAGGATGATCTGTTGGCAGAGCCGAAAGTCCTAAAATCGTCCAAGCGGCTGGAATTCCCGATTTTTCAATAAGTTCTTTTAATTCCGCTTCGGCTTCTCCTAAAATAATTCCTTGACCAAAAATAATGTAGGGTTTTTTGGCATTATTGATTAATGCTGCAGCCTCCTTTACTTTCTCCAAGTTTAAAGTTGGTTTTGGAGTATAGCTTCTAATTCCAGTACATTTTTTGTAACTAAATTCCAATTGGTCAAATTGTGCATTTTTGGTAATGTCAATTAATACAGGACCTGGACGACCTGATTTAGCAATAAAAAAAGCTTTTGCCATTATTTCAGGAATTTCGGAAGCATCGGTAATTTGATAATTCCATTTGGTTACTGGAGTCGAAATCCCGATAATATCCGTTTCTTGAAAAGCATCGGAACCCAATAAATGTTTTCCAACCTGACCCGTTATACAAACCATTGGCGTAGAATCGATTTGGGCATCGGCAATTCCTGTAACCAAATTGGTTGCACCAGGTCCCGAAGTGGCAATAGCAACGCCTACTTTTCCTGTGGCTCTTGCATATCCTTGGGCTGCGTGGGTTGCACCTTGTTCGTGTCTTACTAAAACGTGGTGTAATTCGTCTTTAAATTTATATAATTCGTCATAAACAGGCATTATGGCACCACCGGGGTAGCCGTAAACCAAGTTTACTCCTTCTTCTAATAAGCATCTTATAACTGCTTCTGCTCCTGATATTTTCATAATTTTATTGTTTTTCCTCCCCCCGACCCCCTCCAAAGGAGGGGGAGCTGAAGCTTGTGAAGGGGAATTTTTTATTATTTATTTTTCCTTAACTCTGCCTTTTGCCATTTGGACTCCAAAGGAAAGGGAGCCGAAGCTTGTTCAGGTTTTTTTTTTATTTCTTGTTCATATTTAATATTCAACTCCCTCCCCTTCGGGGAGGGCTGGGGTGGGGATTACTTATCCGTAACACAACCCGTAGAAGCACTCGAAACTGATCTTGCATATTTCAATAAAACTCCTTTTGTCGCTTTCAAATCGGGCTGCACCCAATTGGCCAATCTTTCGGCATATTCTGCATCGGGGATTTTTAGGTTGATGGTGTTTTTTACAGCGTCAATGGTAATAATATCGCCATTTTCGATTAATGCAATTCCACCACCATCATAAGCTTCTGGTGTGATATGTCCTACTACAAAACCGTGTGAGCCTCCTGAAAATCGACCATCGGTAATCAAGGCTACTTTATCGCCTAAACCAGCACCCATAATGGCTGAAGTTGGTTTTAGCATTTCGGGCATTCCTGGGCCACCTTTTGGTCCGCAATATCTTATGACGACGACATCACCAGGTTTTATCATTCCTTTTTCAAGACCGGGAATAACCTCGAATTCGCTTTCGAAAACAACTGCAGTTCCTTCAAAATATTCTCCTTCTTTACCACTAATTTTTGCCACACAACCTTCAGAAGCTAAATTTCCGTATAATATTTGAATATTTCCTGTAGATTTTAATGCGTTTTTTATTTCAAAAACTACTTCTTGACCTTCGGCTAAATCGGGAACGGTTTCTAAATTTTCGGCTACTGTTTTTCCAGTAACAGTCAAACAATCTCCATGAATGTAGCCTTCTTTTAATAAATATTTCATTACAGCTGGAACACCTCCCACGGCGTGTAAATCTTCCATCATGAATTTTCCGCTTGGTTTCAAATCGGCTAAAACAGGGGTTTTGTCGCTTATGGCTTGAAAATCATCTAAAGTAATTTCGATGTCAACAGAATGAGCCATAGCAATTAAGTGCATTACCGCATTGGTTGAACCACCCAAAACGGCAACAATGGTAATGGCGTTTTCAAAAGCCTTGCGAGTCATAATGTCTTTTGGCTTAATATCTTTTTCCAATAATATCCGGATGGCTTTTCCTGCATCTTCACATTCTTTTAATTTATCTTGACTAACCGCTGGATTTGATGAACTGTATGGTAAGCTCATTCCTAATGCTTCAATCGCAGAAGCCATTGTGTTTGCGGTGTACATTCCACCACAAGCACCTGGGCCCGGACAAGAATTTTTGATCACTCCTTTGAAATCTTCATCGGAAATAGCATTTTTGAATTTTTTCCCCAAGGCTTCAAAAGCTGAAACAATATTAAGGTGTTCGCCTTTCCATCTTCCTGAATTAATTGTACCACCGTAAACCATCAATGCTGGTCGATTGACTCTTCCCATAGCAATTAAGGCTCCGGGCATATTTTTATCACAACCCGGAATGGCAATTAAACCATCATACCATTGTGCTCCCATAACCGTTTCGATAGAATCGGCAATGACATCGCGAGAAACTAAGGAGAAACGCATACCTTCAGTTCCGTTTGAAATCCCGTCGCTCACTCCTATGGTGTTGAAAATCAATCCCACTAAATCGGCATCCCAAACCCCTTTTTTTACATCTTTTGCTAGGTCGTTCAGGTGCATATTACAAGTATTGCCTTCATAACCCATACTTACAATTCCCACTTGAGCTTTATTCAAATCTTCTTCGGTCAAACCGATTCCGTACAACATCGCTTGTGCTGCAGGTTGTGTCATATCTTGAGTTATTGTTTTACTATATTTATTTAATTCCATTGTATGTTTTATTTTTTTAGATTCTAATTAAATCACTTTCAATATTACAAGCTTCGATAATTTGATGAATATCGGTATCTAAAACTTCTTTTTTGATGTCGGCAAATTTCAAAAATTCTTCATATACAATGTCCAATTGAACTTTTGTCAATTCATAACCCACTTTTTTGGCTCGGTAAGCTAGTGCAGCCCTCCCACTTCTGGCAGTAAGAATAATTGAAGATTCATTGACTCCAACTTCAAGAGGATCCATTATTTCGTAGGTTTCCCTATTTTTAATCACACCATCTTGATGAATTCCCGAACTGTGTGAAAATGCGTTGGCTCCCACAATGGCTTTGTTGGGTTGCACAATCATTCCCATACTTTCAGAAACCAATCGGCTCATTTCGTTCAATTGTCGGGTGTTGATGTTTGTATCTAAATTCAAGTAGGGATGTTGTTTTAAAATCATTACAACTTCTTCGAGGGCTGTGTTTCCTGCTCTCTCCCCTATTCCATTGATGGTACATTCTATTTGTCTTGCCCCATTGATGACACCAGCAATTGAATTAGCGGTAGCCATTCCCAAATCATTATGACAATGACAAGATAGCGTTACATTTTCGATGCCTTTTACGTTTTCTTTGAGGTATTTTATTTTTGCACCATATTCTTCGGGCAAACAATAGCCTGTTGTGTCTGGAATATTCAATACGGTTGCACCTGATTTTATGACTTCTTCACAGACTCGAGCCAAGAACTCATTTTCGGTTCTACCAGCATCTTCGGCATAGAATTCAACATCCTCAACGAAGGATTTTGCATAAGAAACTGCATATTTTGCTCTGGCAATAATGTCTTCTCTAGTGGTATTTAATTTGTGAACAATATGAGAATTGGATGTTCCAATTCCAGTATGAATACGGGGTCTTTTGGCATATTTCAATGCTGCCGCAGCCACATCAATATCGTTTTTGATAGCACGTGTAAGCCCGCAAACGGTGGCATTTTGAATAATTTTACTTATTTCTGAAACGGATAAAAAATCACCTGGACTAGATACAGGAAAACCAGCTTCAATGACATCAACTCCCATTTCGTCGAGCCGCTTGGCAATTTCTAATTTTTGTGCAGTATCTAATTTACATCCTGGGACCTGTTCACCGTCCCTTAAGGTGGTATCAAAAATTTGGACTTTCTCTCTGTTCATTTTAAATTATTTAACGTAATTTCACATCTTTGAACAAAAATAGATTTCATTCTTTTATAATAAAATTCATTTTTGTCAATTATACTGTTTATAAGGGATGTAAAAACTTTCTAAAACACTTAAAAACAATACGTTACTATACTATATTTTACAATGGCTAACCATCAAAAAGATTCCTTATTTGTTTTAATTAAATCACTTTCAAAGTCCGAAAAAAGACAATTTAAGATTTTCGCCAGTCGGCTCGAAACGAGTTCAAACACAAAATTCATCGAATTATTCAATATTTTGGACAAATCTGAAAGTTATGACGAGAAAATTATTTTGAAAAGTGGCATTATCAAAAAAGCCCAATTATCGAACCTAAAATCTTATTTATACAAACAAATATTAGTGAGTATTCGATTGAATATTCCCAGTCAAAACATTCGGTATCAATTAAGAGAACAAATCGATTTTGCTGCCATTTTATACAATAAAGGTTTGTACAAGCAAAGTTTGAAAATTTTGGACAAAACCAAGCAAGTAGCACTAGAAAACGACGAAAAATATATGGCTTATGAAATTGTCGAATTTGAGAAATTGATTGAATCGCAATACATAACTCGAAGTATTCAAGGTCGCGCCGATGAACTGGTTATTCAAGCCAAAGAATTGAATTATAAAAATACAATTTCGAGTAAATTATCGAATTTGTCCTTGCAATTGTATGGTATAATGCTCAAAACGGGCTATGTAAAAAGTGATGAGGAGTACCAATATATTGACGATTATTTCAAGAAACACATCTCTAAATTCGATGAGAAAAAATTTGGTTTTAGGGAACGCTATTGGTATTTCAATGCCAATTTGTGGCGTAGTTTTTTGGTTCAAGACTTCTTAGCTTGCTATAAATTTTCGCACAAATGGGTTACGCTTTTTTATGACAATAGGAATATGATTTTTCTTAATCCAGTATTTTTCTTGAAAGGGAATCATTATCTTTTGGAATCACTATTTATGCTGAAATACAAGACCAATTTCAAGAAATATTTAGAACTTTTGGAAGAAACCATCAACGATCCACAGTTTCCTGTTAATGATAATATTACCTCTTTGTCTTTCTTGTATTTGTACAACAACAAGTTGAATTATCATATTTTGGAAGGAACTTTTGCCGAAGCAGAATACTTGATTCCGGAGGTTTTAAACAAAATAAATTTGCACAATGAGCATCTTGACGAGCATCACGAAATGTTGTTTTATTACAAAATTGCCTGTATTTATTTTGGTAACGAAAAATACAATGAATGTGTGTTTTATCTCGAAAAAATTATCAACAACAAAAACCTGTACGTTCGAGAAGATTTGGCGTGTTTTGCCCGATTGTTGTGCTTGATTGCTCATTACGAATCAGGAAAAGATTTCAACTTAGAAAATCAATTGGTGAGTACCTATAAATTTCTCATAAAGATGAACGATTTGCACGAAGTACAAAAAGAAATCATTCGGTTTTTGAAAAAATTAAGCACCATTTATCCAAGTGACATCAAAAAAGAATTCATCAAAGTAAAAGAGCGTTTTATTGAATTAGAAAAAAACACTTACGAGAAAAGAGCGTTCCTCTATTTGGACATCATTTCTTGGCTCGAAAGTAAAATCGAAAACCGAAAAATTGGGGATATTATCAAAGAAAAAGCGAAGTTGAGTAATCGATAAAATATAATTTAACAATTCCAATACTACTAGTAATCAGAGTTTAATATCAAATTTGGTCAAATCAATCCTCTCTTTTGCAACAATATTTTGGGCAATTGTATTTGAGATATTTTCAAAACGAATCACATAATAAATCGCTTCTAGATTAACAATGCCATTCTATCATAAAGGATTCGTTTTATAAAAACTTTGGACTTTCATTTTTTTTTAAATTGGTATTAAAGGCAACCTCTAAAAACTAATT
>DMHA01000104.1 GCA_003449615.1 Flavobacterium sp. | reverse complement strand
GGTCTTAATACTTAATACTCAAATCTTAATACAATAAAAATGAAAATAATAGTACCAATGGCCGGACGTGGTTCCCGTTTAAGACCACACACCTTAACAATTCCAAAACCCTTAATTCCTATTGCTGGAAAACCAATCGTTCAGCGTTTAGTTGAAGACATAGCGGGTGTTCTAACTCAAAAAATTGACGAAGTTGCTTTTATTATTCACGAAAGTTTTGGCAAAAAAGTTGAAGAAGAACTCATTGCAATAGCTCAAAAATTAGGTGCCAAAGGAACCATTTATTATCAAAACGAAGCACTCGGAACGGGTCACGCCATTATGTGTGCCAAAGATTCCTTGAGTGGCCCAGCCGTGATTGCTTATGCTGATACTTTGATTCGTGCCGATTTCGATTTGGATCAAAATGCCGATAGCGTTATTTGGGTAAAAAAAGTAGATCAACCAGAAGCTTTTGGCGTGGTCAATTTAAACGCAGCCAATCAAATTATTGAATTGGTCGAAAAACCGGCGACATTTGTATCCGACCTTGCCGTCATCGGAATTTACTATTTCAAAGATGTTGCCGTTTTGAAAAACGAATTGCAATATGTTTTGGATAACAATATCATCAACGGTGGCGAATACCAAATCAATGATGGAATCAAGCAAATGATGGCAAAGGGTATGGTTTTTGTGCCTGGAGAAGTCGCCGAATGGATGGATTGCGGAAACAAGGACGTTACGGTGGAAACCAATTCCAGAATGTTAGGATTTTTGCATAATGACGGAGAACATTTGGTGGATTATGATGTGAAATTGGAGAATTCAACCATCATTCCGCCTTGTTATATTGGGAAAGATGTGATTTTAATTAACGCAACAGTTGGTCCCAATGTCTCTTTAGGAAATGGATGTCACGTTGTCGATAGTTCCATAAAAAACAGTTTGGTGCAAACGCATTCACATATTAAAAATGCTAATCTTGACAATGCGATGATAGGAAATCACGTTAGTTTTGATGGTAAGTTCACGAACATTAGTATTGGCGATTATTCGGTGTTGGAGTAATATCCTGTGATTAATTGTTTTCAATAGCCTCCAGCTTTAGCTGTATTTAATCGTTTTCAATAGGGCTGTATTTAATTGTCTGTATTTAATTGTTTTCAATAGCCTCCAGCTTTAGCTGGAGGGGTAATTTATAAAATAAAAAAAGATTTTAAAATGAAAAGCAATCAATTAGAATTTGTGGTTTTTATATTAAATAAATTTGCATCGGCGAGTAAACTTCCAGTTTCGGAAGTGTATCAGCGTTTGGATAGTTTACATATAATAGATGATTATATCATAAAGCATTATGAGGTGCTGCACACTGTTGGGGAGAATTATCTGATAGAAGATTTAAACGAAATGCTTACACAAAAATCGATACAAAAATGAAACTCTACCACGGCTCAAACCAAGAAATAATAAAGCCTGATATTGCATTTTCAAAAAAATTTTTAGATTTTGGAAAAGGTTTTTATTTAACTTCATTCCAAGAGCAAGCAGAGAAATGGGCCTTGCGAAAAGCAGCAAGACTTGGCGGAAATCCAACTATAAATGTTTATAATTTACCTGAAAATTTCAGCGACTATAAAGTTTGTAGTTTTGAAACAGAAAACGAACTTTGGTTAGATTTTGTATGTAAATGCCGAAAAGGGGAGGAAATAAACCAACAATTTGATATAGTTATGGGAAGGGTTGCCAATGACGATATTTTTAAAACCATCGATATGTATTTTAAAAATTTATGGACTAAAGAAAAGGTTTTGTTAGAATTAAGGTATTATCAAGAGAACAATCAAATATGCATTATAAATCAGCAATTAATAGAGAAAGAACTTATATTTATAAAATCTTATACCGTTTAATATGACAAGTGAAATGGCACAAAATTTAGAAGATATTTATGTTCAGTCTTTGGAAATAAATATGATTGAATATTTAGCGGCAAGATTGCAAATTGATAATAGAGAGGCGTTGACTATTTATTATACCAGTAAAATTTGTAAACAAATTCACGATGGTATTTATGATATTCAGTACTTAGATTACAAATATTTGGTAGAAGATTTAATTGAAAATGAAATAGAAAAAAAGCATTAGAAAAGGATTTCCAAACACTAAAGAATAAATAAAACACTTAAAGAAACAAAAAACACGAAAAGCTTCCAAAAGGATTTGTTCCGCACTTAAATTTTGCGCCTTCTTCGTAGACTTTGTGGTTAAACAAACAATGAAAAAAATGGTTTCCTTCTTTTTATTCTTGGTTTTGCTTTGCAATTCGGCATTGCTATTGGCACAAACCGAACCAGAATCTATTGTGCCTGAAACCGACAAATTTCAAGATTATTTTTATGAATCCTTGAAGCAAAAAGGAATCGAAAATTATGACAAAGCCATTACAGAATTGGAAGAATGTTTGAAATTAAAACCCAATGATGCCACAGTTTATTCAGAAATGGGGAAAAATTATTTTGGTCTAAAAAACTATGAAAAAAGCTATTCTTCTTATGAAAAAGCCACCCAAATAGACCCAAAAAACAAATGGTTTTGGGTAGGAATGTACGAGGTAAGTTACCAAACCAAGAATTACAACCAAGCCATTATCGCAGTCCATAAATTGATTGAATTTGACCAAGTTTACAAAGAAGATATGGTCGAGCTTTATATGAACACGCAACAATTTGACAAAGCACTCGTTCTCATCAATGAGTTGAACGACAAAGTTGGAAAGTCTAACAGAAGAGAGTTGTATAAAACACAAATTCTGGCACAAGGGAAATTTCAAAATGCTGAATTAAATAATTTAATGGTTCAAATTAAATTGAATCCAAAAGAAGAATCTAACTATGTTGCTTTAATAAAGATATATTCAGAGAATAATGAAAATGAAAAAGCAGCCGAAATTACTAAAAAATTAGCAACAGAAATTCCAGATTCAGATTGGGTAAAAATAGGATTATTCAAATTTTATTTAGACAAAAACGAAGCCCAAAAAGGGATAAATGCAATGAACGCGGTTTTGGCAAACCAAAATATAGATGATAGAATAAAACACCGACTGCTGAATGAGTTTCTGATTTTTGTCGATAAAAACCCACAGTATTCCCCAGATTTGGAGAAAGCAATTACTTATTTTGATAATGATACATCTGAAAATATCAGCAAAGAAATAGGAAAATTTTATCACAGCAAAAAGCAATGGGACAAAGCCATAATGTATTTAGAAAAGGCAATAAAAAATAATTTGAACGAAGATATTGAAACCAATTTGCTTTTGCTTCAGTCGTATATCGAAACCAAACAATATGAAATTGCTGCCAAAAAAGCGACAACTTTGGTAGAAATTTATCCAACGCAACCTCAGTTTTATTACTTTTCAGGTTTGGCAAACAATCAGTTGAAACGATTTAGCAACGCCAAAATAATGCTGGAAATGGGACTGGATTATGTAGTTGATGATATTAAATTAGAATTAAATTTCAATCTACAATTGGGCGAAGCTTACAATGGTTTGGGCGATTTGAAGAAAAAAGAACTGTATTTTGCTAAAGCCAATCAATTATTAAAAGCCAAAAAATGACCTATAGAATGAATAGATTTTCAAAAAATGTGAAATGCCTTTTTTTGGTTAGCTTCATCAGTGCATTGGCATTAGTTTCGTGTAAATCGAAAACAGCAGTGGTCGATTTGTCGAAAAATGAAAACTTAAAAAAGGTAAATAATATCATAGAAAACTACTACAACAATAAAAATGAATTTTCGACATTATATATAAAAGCAAGTGTTCAATATACTACCGAAAAACAAAATCAAAACGTTACCGCCGAAATTAAACTTAAAAAAGACGAGCAGATATTAGTAAGCATTCGGTTTTTGGGAATCACGATGGCAAAAGCTTCGATTACACCCACCCAAGTAAGTTATTACGAAAAAATAAAAGGCACTTATTATGAAGGCGATTTTAGTGCTTTAAGCCAATTGTTGGGAACCGATTTAGACTTCAATAAAGTGCAAAATATGTTGTTAGGAAGAGCAATTGATAATTTAAAAGAAGGAAAATATACAGAAACATTCGACAATCTAGTGTATAGATTAGATGAAAAATCAGATGAGAATACAAAAAAATCGTTCTATATTGACGGAAATAATTTCACGATAAACAAACAGGAAATTACCCAAACCAAAGAGCAGAGAATGATTCAGGTGGTGTATTCCAACAAAAAAGAATTCAAAGAAATGACTTTGCCATTGACCCTAAATATCGACAGTTACCAAAAGAAAGGAAAGACCGAAATCAATTTAGAATACAACAATGTAAGTTTTAATGAAGAACTTTCTTTTCCTTACAGTGTTCCAAATGATTACAAAAGAATTATAATTAAGTAAATTTGCACAAACCTATTTTAATATGTCAAAATTTCTCCTAAGCCTGATTTTAATTTGTATGACTTCAATGATGTGGAGTCAAGAAACCCAACAAGAAAAATTAGAACAACGAAAAGCCCAAATTCAACAAGAAATTAATGAAAATGAAAAGTTGTTGCAGTCGGTTAAGAAAAAAGAAAAATCGGCAGTAAGCGTTGTTATTGTTCAAGCTAATAAAATAAAGCTCAAAGAAAAACTGATTAATACCACCGAAAGACAAGCCAAGTTGTTGAGCAATGATATTTATATCAATCAATTGCAAATCAATAAATTGAATAGGGAACTCAAAATCCTGAAAGAAGATTATGCCAAAATGATTGTGAAGTCATACAAAAGTCGATCGGAACAAAGTCGTGCAATGTTTATATTATCGTCTGAGAGTTTTTTGCAAGCCTATAAAAGAGCGCAGTATATGAAACAATATACAGGTTTCAGAAAAATGCAAGGCGACGAAATTAAATCAAAATCTGACCAACTTACAGTTTATAACGAAAAATTGGGCGTTCAAAAATCGGCCAAACAAGAACTAATTATTGAAAATGAAAAAGAAAGATTGGCTTTATTAAAAGTAAAGCAAGAACAGGAAAAACTACTCAAATCTATTAAAAAAGATAAAAGTAAAATTGCCGCCGACATCAAGAAAAAACAGCAAGAAGCAAGAGCCATCGACCGACAAATTGATCGTATAATTCGCGAAGCCATTGCCGAAGCCAATAGAAAAGCAGCCTTAGAAAAAGCGATGAAAAAAGCTGAAGCCGAAGCAAAAGAGGGTGATACCAAAGAAGAAATAAAAACACGAGCAAGAGCCATTGTCTCGGCAGCACCAGCAGTATCTTCGGCCAAAATTGTATTGACACCCGAAGAAAAAATACTAGCCGATAATTTCAAAGCCAACAAAGGAAAACTGCCTTGGCCAGTAGAAAAGGGCTTTGTTTCTTTGCCCTTTGGCGATCAACAACATCCACAGTTTCCATCATTAAGAGTCCACAATAGCGGTGTAGAAATTACCACCGATCAAGGAGCTTCGGCAAGAGCGGTTTTTGCGGGCGAAGTAACCAGTGTTATGGTGCTGTCGCCAGTAAACAAAGCGGTTATGATACAACACGGAGATTATTTTACAGTTTATCAAAATTTGAGTTCTGTAAATGTGGGTAAAGGTGATAAAGTTAGCATCAAGCAAAGCATAGGAAAAGTAAGAACCAATGGCGAAACTGGAAGAACAGTTCTTAAGTTTACTATTTCGCAGAATACAACTTATAACAATCCTGCTAGTTGGTTGTATAATATGTAAGTTGTTGGATATTACACCAATAAAAACAAAATGGAAAAACACATAAATCTAAAACTAATTATTTCATCTGTAACTATTTTCATTAGCATAATAGGATTTGGACAAGAAATAGATGTTAATTCAGAAATTAGAAAAGATTTTACAGATTACTTTAATCTGATTTCCGAAAAAAAGATAGAGAGTGCTTTGGATTATTCAAATCCAAAATTATTTGAATTAATTCCACGCGATGAAATGAAAAGTTTAATGGAGGCAGTTTATAAAATGCCAAATATTGAATATAAAACTGGGAATCTGACATTCTTAAAATTTGATGAATTGAAAAAAATTGAGAACGATAATTATGTAAAGTTTTATATAATTTCTCCTATTGAAATGAAATTTAAAGACATTGAAAACACCGAAGAACAGATTTCGAAAATGACTAAAAATTTTGAAACTAAATTTGGTGTTGGTAATGTAAATTTTGATAAAGAAACAGGTTTTTATAAAATTAATGCTGAAAAAATTATT
>DMHA01000121.1 GCA_003449615.1 Flavobacterium sp. | reverse complement strand
GGTGAAAACTCTCCTAATTTGTGACCTACCATGTTTTCTGTTACGTAAACGGGTACAAATTGACGACCGTTATGAACTGCGATTGTTTGACCAACAAAGTCTGGTGTAATCATAGAAGCTCTAGACCAAGTCTTTACTACTCCTTTGCTACCTTTTGCAATGTTTTCCTCAACTTTCTTTTCTAACTTATAATGAACGAAAGGTCCTTTTTTTAATGAACGTGCCATATCTTATTATTTCTTTCTACGTTCTACAATATACTTGTTACTCGGGTTTTTCTTAGAACGTGTTCTATAACCTTTAGCAGGTATACCGTTTCTAGATCTTGGATGTCCTCCAGAAGAACGTCCTTCACCACCACCCATTGGGTGATCGACAGGGTTCATTGCAACTGGTCTTGTTCTAGGTCTTCTTCCCAACCATCTTGTTCTACCTGCTTTTCCAGATACAACTAATTGGTGGTCTGAATTAGAAACCGCACCAATGGTAGCCGAACAAGTCAACAAGATTAATCTTGTTTCACCAGAAGGCATTTTGATGGTTGCATATTTTCCGTCTCTTGCCATTAATTGTGCGAATGTTCCAGCAGAACGAGCGATTACAGCTCCTTGACCTGGTCTTAATTCGATACAAGATATTACAGTTCCAAGTGGAACTCTACTTAATGGTAAAGTATTCCCAATTTCGGGTTGAGATTCAGGACCGGAAACTAATTTCTGACCTACTTTCAATCCGTTTTGAGCAATAATGTATGTTTTCTCACCATCAGCATAAGCTAACAATGCGATAAACGCAGTACGATTTGGATCATATTCGATTGATTTTACTGTAGCTGGAATTCCTTCTTTTGTACGTTTGAAATCAATGATACGATATCTCTGCTTGTGACCACCACCCGTGTAACGCATGGTCATCTTTCCTTGACTATTTCTACCTCCAGAGTTTTTTATCGGCGCTATCAAAGAGCGTTCCGGCTTATCAGTTGTAATGGCGTCATAACCATTCACAACTCTAAATCGCTGACCTGGGGTAATAGGTTTTAATTTTCTTACTGACATTTTTCTATCTTAGATATTGTTGTAAAAATCAATTGTTTCTCCTTCTTGTACTTGTACAAATGCTTTTTTAGCAGCATTTGTCTTTCCACTGATAAGTCCACTTTTAGTGTATTTTGTTGTTCTATCTGGTCTTACGTTCATTGTGTTGACACTCAAAATAGTTACTCCATAAGCAGCTTCGACAGCTTTCTTAATTTGTACTTTGTTTGCTTTTTTGTCAACAAAAAAACCGTAGCGATTTAAAACTTCACTTTCTTTGGTTACTTTTTCTGTTACTATAGGTTTAATTATGATACTCATCTCCTATTATTTGCTTAAGTTTTCTTCAATTACTTCTAAAGAACCTTCTAAAAGCACTAAAGTATTAGTGTTTAAAATTGCATAAGTACTTAATTCTAAACTACTTATCACGTTAGAAGCCTTTAAATTGCGTGACGACAAATATACATTTTTATTCGAATCGCCCAACACAAATAAAGATTTTTTATTTTCTAACTCTAAAGCTTTCAAAACATTGATGAAATTCTTAGTGTTTGGTGTTTCAAAACTGAAGTCTTCCAATACAATTATGTTTGATTCTTTTGCTTTAATTGAGAAAGCCGATTTTCTTGCCAAACGTTTCAAGCTTTTATTCAATTTGAATGAATAACTTCTTGGTCTTGGTCCGAAAACTGTTCCACCACCTTTAAACAATGGATTCTTTGCACTACCCGCACGAGCAGTACCAGTTCCTTTTTGTTTTTTAATCTTACGAGTACTTCCTGCAACTTCAGCTCTTTCTTTGGCTTTGTGCGTTCCTTGACGTTGGTTAGCAAGATATTGCTTAACATCAAGATATACTGCGTGATTGTTTGGTTCTATACCGAATACTGAATCAGAAAGTTGTACTTTTCTTCCAGTATCTTTTCCGTTGAAATCTAATACTTTTGCTTCCATTACTTCTGAATGATTACGTAAGAGTTGTTACATCCAGGAACACATCCTTTGATAACCAGTAGGTTCTTTTCAGTCACTACTTTTAAAACTCTAAGGTTTTGAACTTTTACATTGTCTCCTCCCATTCTTCCAGCCATACGCATTCCTTTGAATACTCTGGATGGATAAGAAGAAGCACCTACAGAACCTGGCGCTCTCAGACGGTTGTGTTGACCGTGAGTTGCTTGTCCTACACCACCAAAACCGTGACGTTTCACAACCCCTTGAAAACCTTTACCTTTAGATACACCTTGTACATCTACAAATTCTCCTTCTTCAAAAATGGATACGTTTATCACGTCTCCTAATTTTTGTTCTGTTGCAAAATCTTGGAATTCAACGACTTTTTTCTTAGCTACAGTTCCTGCTTTGGCAAAGTGACCAACGGCCGCTTTGGTGGAATGTTTCTCGTTTTTGTCATCGAAACCCAGTTGCAACGCTTCATACCCGTCAACACCTTTGGTTCTGACTTGGGTAACTACACATGGACCAGCTTCGATAACGGTACAGGGAATGTTTTTCCCGTTCTCGTCAAAGATGCTTGTCATGCCAATTTTTCTTCCGATTAACCCAGACATAATTATTAATTTTAGATTTTAGATTGCAGATTTTAGATTGCAGATTGAATAACTGAAACCTAAAAACCTTAATCTGATTATTAAATTTAGATTTCAGTTATTAGATTTCAAATTTGAAAAATAAAAACCTCAATCTGATTTTAGATTGTCCATTTTAGATTGCAGATTGAATAACTGAAACCTAAAATCCTTAATCTGATTATTACTCTTATTGATATAAAAAACAAAAGGTTGAAAATACGTTTCAACCAGAATTGTATTTTTACCGTTTTTCCCTCGACCGCATCGGTGGGACATGTTACTGCTTGGCTCTATTATTGGAAAGCCACCAACTCTTTTGGATTTTTTTGTTGATTGACAACAATACATTCCTGTTTTATTGGGGTGCAAATATACGTTTTATTCTAATATAAGCAAACTAAATAAAAAAAAGAATTTACTTTTTTTATTGTGCTTTCAATATTGCCCTGTTCGAGTTCAAAACCAGGATTATACAATTCATTTGTAATTTAAACTAGTTATTTATTGGTATCCTCACACCCAGCCCTCTCAAAATGAGAGGGAGGCGAACGCAGAAAAAAGGTTTAGATTCTGATAGTTATCTCAAAAAATAATTTTTTAAAAAATGTTCAAAAAAAAACCTGCCAGGGTTTAAAACCTTGACAGGGTAAAATATATTTTGAATTATTTAACTAAAAATTCTCGCACTTTCTCAATGTACAAATGCACTATTTACATTATACAATTATACATTATACAACTATACTTTAATTTCTACTTCAACACCACTTGGCAATTCCAATTTCATTAGAGCATCAATAGTTTTTGATGAAGAGGAGTAAATGTCAATCAAACGCTTGTATGACATAACTTCAAATTGCTCTCTCGCTTTTTTGTTTACGTGTGGAGAACGTAGCACTGTAAAAAGTTTTTTATGAGTTGGTAACGGAATTGGACCTGTTACTGCTGCTCCAGTACTTTTAACTGTTTTTACGATTTTTTCTGCTGATTTATCAACTAGCATGTGATCGTAGGATTTTAATTTTATTCTGATTTTTTGACTCATTTTCTTTAAGATTAAGCGTTTCCTTTTGCTTTTTTGATTACTGCTTCCGAAATATTGGAAGGTGTTTCTGCGTAATGTGAGAATTCCATTGTAGAGGTTGCTCTACCAGATGAAAGGGTTCTTAATGTGGTTACATAACCAAACATTTCTGATAACGGCACATCGGCTTTAATGGTTTTGGCACCAGCTCTGTCTCCCATATCATTCACTTGTCCTCTACGACGGTTAATATCTCCTACGATATCTCCCATGTTTTCTTCAGGAGTAATCACTTCCATTTTCATAATAGGCTCAAGAATAATAGCACCCGCAGCTTTGGCTACTTCTCTATATCCCATTCTTGCTGCTAATTCAAAAGAAAGTGCATCTGAATCGACTGGATGAAAAGATCCATCTAATAAAGTAACTTTCAAACTATCTACTTGGTATCCTGCTAAAGGACCGGTTTTCATAGCTTCACGGAAACCTTTTTCTACCGATGGTATATATTCTTTAGGAACGTTACCTCCTTTTACTGAATTTACAAACTGTAATCCCACTGGAACTTTACCATCCACTTCATCAGCTGGCTCTAATAAGAATACGATATCACCAAATTTACCACGACCACCAGATTGTTTTTTGTAAGTTTCTCTGTGTTGGGCCGATTTTGTAAATGCTTCTTTGTATTCTACTTGAGGTTCGCCTTGGTTTACTTCCACTTTAAATTCACGTCTCATTCTATCAACAAGAATATCGAGATGTAATTCTCCCATTCCAGAAATAATGGTTTGCCCTGAAGCTTCATCAGTTCTAACAGTAAATGTAGGATCTTCTTCGGCTAATTTAGCCAAAGCCATACCCATTTTATCAACGTCAGCTTTTGTTTTAGGCTCAATTGCAATACCAATTACTGGTGCAGGGAATTTCATTGACTCAAGAATGATTGGGTGTTTTTCGTCACACAATGTATCTCCAGTTTTAATGTCTTTAAATCCAACTGCTGCTCCAATATCTCCAGCCTCAATATATTCGATTGGATTTTGTTTGTTAGCGTGCATTTGGTAGATACGAGAAATTCTTTCTTTATTACCAGAACGAGTATTCAAAACGTAAGAACCAGCATCCAATCTTCCTGAATAAGCACGGAAGAAAGCCAAACGACCTACGAACGGGTCAGTAGCAATCTTAAATGCCAAAGCAGCGAATGGCTCTTTTACATCTGGTTTACGTAAAATTTTAGTTTGATCTTCTTCTAAAAGTTCAGCATCATCAGGATGAATTCCAGTAATACCTTCTTTATCCATTGGGGATGGCAAGTATTTACATACTGCATCTAACATGAATTGTACTCCTTTATTTTTAAACGAAGAACCAGCAATCATCGGAATGATAGCCATATCCATTACAGCAGCTCGCAACGCAATGTTGATTTCTTCTTCTGTAATTGTATTTTCGTCTTCCATGAATTTCTCTAACAGATTTTCATCATAATCAGCAACTGCTTCGATAAGAATAGACCGGTATTCTTTAACTTCTGCAAGCATATCTTCTGGAATGGGTACGATGTCATAAGTTGCACCTAAACCTTCTTCATGCCAAACAATTGCTTGATTTTTAACCAAATCGACCACTCCTTTGAAATCATTTTCTTCGCCAATTGGCAAAGTAATTGCCACAGCGTTAGATTTCAACATATCTCTAACTTGTTGACAAACCATCAAAAAGTTAGAACCTTGACGGTCCATTTTGTTTACAAAACCAATTCTTGGTACTCTATATTGATCGGCTAATCTCCAGTTTGTTTCTGATTGTGGTTCAACACCATCAACAGCACTAAACAAGAAAACCAAACCATCAAGAACACGTAATGAACGATTTACTTCAACAGTAAAATCAACGTGACCCGGGGTATCAATAATATTAAAGTGATATGGAAGTGTTTCAGGTAAAATTTTACCTTGTTCTGTTGGGAAATTCCAC
>DMHA01000367.1 GCA_003449615.1 Flavobacterium sp. | reverse complement strand
GGGGATAGTAACCGAAGTTAAACTTCTACAATCAAAAAATGCCCAATTACCAATACTCACTACCGAGTTGGGGATAGTGACCGAAGTTAAACCTGCACAATAATAAAATGCATACTCACCAATACTTGTAACCGAGTTAGGGATAGCAACCGAAGTTAAACTAAAACAAGAAAGAAATGCATAGTTACCAATACTCGTTACCTGATAATTAGCGCTATTATAACTTACAGTAGCAGGTATAGTTATAGCTCCTGTAATACCAGAATTTTCACCAACCTCAACCGTTGTAGCCCCCGTTATTTTGTATTTAAGTCCGCTCGACGTGAAGACCGTCCCCACTTGCCCAAAGGAGTATATGCTAAATAAAATAACCAGTGCCAATGTAATTTTTGTTTTCATAATTTGTTTTTGTTAATTTCAATTTTATCCAACTCCAATCCCAACAATTCCGCATCATTCCCAGCAATCAGCCATATCGTATTCCCATCCAAAACCACTTCATTCAGGTTTCAAGAGCTTAAATTATGAGCTTTTCGGGGTTTTGGTCTTTTTGGTTCTTATAGATATTAAAGCGAAAAAAAATTAGATTTTTAATCCTTGATGCAACGAACTGAGATACCTTCGGATCTATTTAAACCTTCCCCATTTGTATCGTTCTCCGCGTAACTCAAATTAAATGCTGCACCTTCTTTAGTTAACCACCAATAACCCTGATTTCCAACTTGGTAGAATTTTCCATCAGTGGCACGATAACCTCCTGGAAGGCCTGTAAACCCACTACTGTTAGAGGCTATAAGATTTGGATAACTCTCCCAACCTGATGTAGATTTCATCTTACCTCCTGCTACATTATAGCTTCCTAAATACGAAACTAATGCAATCCACTCTGCCTGACTTGGAATATGGTAGCCTTCAGGGGCTAGACCACGTGAGTCGTTAACCGCATACCAATTGTATAATTTTCCATAAACAGGACCATTTGCAGTATTATTTTCATAATAGCACCAAGCTCCAGTAGTAAGATTTTTCCATTGAGCTGGATCTTCTACTTGGGCAATTTCATCTCCGTTTCGGTATTTGCAAACATTAAGATTTCTTTGTATCCAAGTTTGATTACCTATAATTACTGTGGGATACGATGTAGTATTGTCATCGCAAATGCCATTTGCCTTAAATACACAAGCAATATCTTTCTCAACTTCTTTTCCGTCAATTTTTCGTTTGTAGGCAACTTTCAAATTAAAATTGATATCAGCAGTACTAGTTGAACTTGCTTTTATTACTAGGTTTGTACCCACCATTTTTGAGGTAATGGTAACGTTCGCATCACTACTGCCTTTTATAATAATATCACTTCCTAAAACTACTGAAGTTAAACTGCGTGCCGAAGTTTTGCCAATGGCAGGAGTATAACTTGAAAACAATCCCTTTAGCTTTTCTGTAAAACTTGTTGCTTTTTGATATAAAGCTTTCACCTCGTTATCTTTTGCTGTCAATTCCTTTTCGCCGGTAAAAGCGGCACTAATGTCGGATTGTATTGCAGCATCGGTGCTTTTTAAATTCCGAAAATTGACACTCATTGTTATGTTTTTCTCAAAATTATTAACTAACTCTAAAGCTGCTGTTTTTTGAAAACTAAAATCCGTTACTGCCTCGGCCACTCCTTTTAGTGAACCTACAGCCATTGCATTTCTTTCAGCGACTTCCTTAGAAACTATAAAGGTGGTAAATGAAATTATAAATAACCCTGCAGTTATCGGGTTAGGAGCAATTAAAAATATGGTTCCTGTTCCTAATGTTGCAGGAATTGATTTTACACAAACTACTTGTGCAGTTATGTACATTTTAGCATAAGTAACCAACTTGTCGCCTACATCATTTTGAACTCCTTTTGTTTTGGCAAAATAACTCGCTGGTACATCATTCGGGAAATTAAACCAATCAGAACTAATTTCTTGTTTTTGCAATACATAAGCCAAGAGCTCTTTGTCCTTATCGCTACTTTTGCTAAATTGAAAATCCCATTCTTGCTTAATTTGGTCTATCATTTGCAAGGTTTCTGGCGTTGTTTTAAATGGCACAACAGAGGTGTTTTTGCTCATTTCATCAAAACACTTATTTCTGGTTACTATATATGCTGCAATTACTTCAGTTGGGTTTGTTATGGGAGTGTACGTTTTTACAGTTAGATTTAAAATCAAATCTTTGTTTAATGTTGGCAATTTTAAATCATATTTACCGGAAGGAATAACTGGCAAAGTAAAAATATATGAAAAATCACTTATCTTGTATGCTTTGATGGAAGTATTATTCAAAACTACATCGATATCCGACGACATAAGTGCCTTGTTCGATTTGATTTCTACACTATCGCCTGGTGTAAGTTCTGTAATTACCAGCGTAAAAGTTGGACTTTGCTCAATAATTACAGGGGCATCTTGTTTTGAACAAGACATACTAAATAATAAAAATAAGCTTGCTAATAGCGGTAATTTTCTTAACTGTTTTTTCATAATTGTTTTATTTTAAATTTAAGAATTATTGTTTTATTTTACTGACACCAATAGCAAAACGATAGCCAAATTGCAATTGATAAAAAGCTTCGTTGTTTTCTTGAGTTGCCCTTTGTAGTTTTTAATATTTTGGACATTTACAGTAAATGCTGTTGCAATTAATAAGCAAATTGTGATTAGTTTTTTCATTGTGTTTAAATATTAATGGTTATTTTAATTGTTTTTGTTTTTGTTTTTTGTATCTTGTCCTAAACCAATATCAAAAAGTTGGTAGCCAATACCTATTGAAACCCATAAGTTTCCATTGTTTTCCCATTGGTAATGTTTTTGATTATTAATATGATCAGTTCCGATATAAATACCTGCTTGCGCTTTTTTGTATTGTATCATTATACCTGCTAAGAAACTTAATGCACTGGCTTTAATATTTTCTTCAGCATCAACGCCTGATGCGTTGCTTGTGTTTAAATCAACACCACCAATACCTGCACCAAGTTGTGCATAACATTTTGAATTCCATAATTTTATATTTAAAGTAGAATTTAAATTGAATTCTCCTTCAAAAGATTTTGCTCCTTGTGGCCTAAACTTAAAAGGCAAAGTCAATATCCCTATGCTAAATCTATCTTCTTCAGGAATTAATTCTGCTTTTAATTGAATTTCATCTTTATTAACTTCAAATAATTTATAATTATAATATTCACTTCTGTCAATTTTTATGTTTTTATCATTTTTTTTAAGAGGTATGAATAATAGTGCGGTAATTATATATCCTGTAGATGTGATTTCTACAATTCTAAATTTGTAATTGGGCTCTAATAAGATTGGATATTTTTTATCTAAATCCATTGCTAATCCTGATTTTTTCCCAATTTCTAAATATTCTGGAGGTAAAATGTGTTGAGCATTTGTTTTAAATTGGATAATGTCTCCTACTTTGAGTACTTCTTGTGCATAACTAAAAGAGCTTAGCAATAAAAAACTTGCTGTGATAATCGTGTTTTTCATTTTTGTTTTCATAATTATTTGGTTTAGTTGGTTTATATTAATTTTTATTGTGTTGTTTTTGCTGCTTCTATCCTTTTAGGGTTGCGTTTCTTGCAATGTCTTTGTTGTTTTGCAAGTTTTCTAATCCAATACAGTAGGCCATTATGCACAACGTTTAATTTTACAAATAAAATATATTAAGGTGTTGTTCACAATACCTACAAATGGGTATTTTTGAATGGCCCAGGTACTTTTGCCAATTTATCTAAATCCTAAGCCAAAATCGTACCTCCAATTTCGGGTGAAATGGCTCCACAATACATTAGATGACTGTCCGCTAAGCGGACTAAAATTTTAAAGTAATAGTACACGGATGACACGGATTAAACAGATTTTGCTTCGCCAGTTCGACCTTTGGTCTCGTGTCACAATTGAAAACATTTCTCGAATTATAAAAAAAATCCGTTTTATTCTGTTAAAATCTTTGTCATCTGTGTGCCAATCTTTATTTTAATGTTAGTAACGGAGCCATAATACATTATGTTGTCTCTGAAAATTGGCTGGGTTGTTAGTTCTTCTATCTTCAAGGTTTGAAGAGTACCTCCAGGTATTGCATTTAAAGGCATCCATTTATTGTCAGTAATTCCAACAAATAGAGTGTTTTATAATGATTTTGGAGGATTATTCGATTTATTCGCTGTGTAATACGACGAGTTTAAATCTCCGGTTTTCTTGTCGTAGGCATAAACCTGATAATCATTGGCATTGAAATAGACTTGAGCATTATCTATGCTAAAGGAAGAATAGAAGTCTTCTAATTTATTCTCGAATAAATTAATTTTAGAATTGAAAAATTCGGTTTGGGCTTGAGTAAAGTTAAAGAATAATAAAAAAAGCCAATGATTGTAATTTGTAAACAGTAAGAGGACTTTTGTGGGGCTATTCATTTTCTATCTTTTATTTTACACAAATTAAGAATAATGTAAAAGGCAAAACAACACTCATTAATGTTTTTTTTTTGAGATATATAGTAAAATTTTTACGAATTAAATTATAGTACTCTATATGTTAAAATTAATTTATTTTATTATTTTTGTTAAAAATGTAATTAATGAGCTATAAATTATACGCAAAAGTATCAAAAGTTTGGAACGAATTAAACAAAGATTCTGTTCCTTCAAATTTTTCGCAAGAAATTTTATTACACAATAAATTATTAAACTTTTTTCATATTGGGGATTATTATTTTTACATCTTCAATGTTTCTGCCATTTCTATTGAATTTGTGCAAGACCAAATGACAACAATTCTGGGTTATGCCAAAGAAGATTTTACTCCCGAAAATATTGTGGCAAATATTCATCCCGATGATGTGTCGTTTTTTGTGAATTTTGAAAATACAACCACTGAATTTTTTAAAAAATTGCCTATCGAAAAAATACAAAAATACAAAGTACGCTACGATTATCGCATCAAAAAAGCTAATGGGGAATACATGCGTATTCTGCAACAAGTCATTACAATCGAACATGCAGATGATGGTGGAATATTGAGAACACTTGGTATGCATACAGATATTACGCATTTAAAGAAGGAAAACAAATCCTCATTATCTTTTATTGGTTTAGACGGAGAACCCTCTTTTTATGATGTAAAATCAGAGAATATTATTGATGAATCTCCCGAAATCTTGACTAAGCGTGAAAAAGAAATATTAACTTATATAGCCAATGGTTATAAAAGTAAAGAAATTAGTAATCTTCTATGCATTGAAAAAGCTACCGTTGATACCCACAGGAAAAATATTTTAAAAAGAACCAATTGCAATTCGTTTTTTGAACTAATTAAAAAATCTATAAAAATGGGTTGGATTTAATTGTTAATTAAATCACTGTTTCTTTATTTGTGAACAATTAAATTGGAATGAATAAAACTCATTTGTATTAATAACTGATGTTATTGGTTGGGTGTACGACAAATTGCAATGTTTCAAATTTTGAGACACAGATTGCACACACGAACGATAGCGAACTGAAGAAGTAAATTTGCACAGATTAATATGGTAAATCTGTGAATTGAAAATCAGCGAATACCATTTACATAATATTCAATGAGCTAAATTTGTGTCAAACAAAGTCAAAAAATCAATTCTTAATATTAGTTGTGCCAACTTTTTTATAGAAATGCAATTTGCCGTGAACTCTTACTGGTTTTTTAAATGCCACTATTTTAAGTATTACCATTCAGTATAAAACTTTTTTTTAGATGGTAAAAAATAAACTCTTAATTCTATTACTTAGGTAATAATACCGATTAGCAATATATAAGAGTCCAATAATCCCGAAGTTTCGGGAGTACTCAATATATTGTCTATCGGCATTAACCATTGTAAAATTTTAAAATGGATTAGACTATTTTAAAATTACAATTGGTATAAAATTCGTTTGGTCATATAATTGAGCAGATTTGACAACTTTCAAAAAGTTGTCAAATCTTTTTAATGAAAATGATCTTCCTCGATTTCAAATTCGGCATCTTTTTCCCAGATTTCCATTTCGCAGGGTTTGCAATTGAATTTGAGTTTGTATTCCAGTTCGCCTTGCTTCAAAATTAAGGGTTCTTTGAGTCTGCCATCCATATCGGGATGGTATTTTGGGCATTTTTCCAATTCGTATTTGATGCAATATTTGGTGGTCATTACCCGTGATTTTCCAGGATCCCATTGCAATTCGAAGGCTTTTTCGATTTCGGTAACGCCGTGACGTTCATAGAATTTGCGAGCCAGTTTATTGGAAACATTGTACATAAAATCCAGTTTGGTTTCTGGGTAAGGATGTGATGTTTTGACCAATTGGTGTTCGTGACGCTTGTAATTGGCCAAACGAATTTCGGACAAATGTTCGAAAACCGTTCTTCGCATTTCGTTGATTTTGGAAATAGGAAGAAACCAGTTTTCAGAAAATTGAATTGTTATTTTATCTACTTTGTAAGGCGTGAAACCTGTTTTTGCCAAATTGACTTTGAAATTCTCTTCGATAGATTCGTTGTTTTTGGTTCTTTCTTTTGGATGAACCAATTTTACGCTGCTTACATTTCCGTCTTCATCGATAGCTGTCAATTCAAAACCATTTCCGTTTTCGGTTAGCAATAAAGTCGTGCTTATTTTTCGAACGGCAGAGTCTTCTCTTTCCACGATTTTAATGAAAGCCGCGTCGTTGTTGCGGTATATGAATGTTCCGGGTTTGATTTCTTTCAACACATTGGGATAGGCCAAACCGTTTTCGACTTTGTTGACATAAATTCCGTCGGCTTCGTTGTTTTCGTTGATGAAACA